>JAOTTU010000020.1 GCA_029864225.1 Gammaproteobacteria bacterium
GCTGGTCCGGCGCGAGGGTTTTCCAGCGTCTGACCAGTTCTGTCAGTCTGTGTGTCTGGCTGGCAGTGAAGTGCCAGTGACGGGTGAGCTGTTCGAGCTCCGGAGAGGGCGCATGCGCCGCTGCCAGTTGTTGTGCGCAGCTCTGCAGCGTGTCCACCACCCTGTCGATCCTGTCGAGACAGCTGCTGATCAGGTCGGCACAGTCATTGGCGGTCACTGCGGTCGCGGGCTGGTCGCGGTTGTCCGAGATGACCTTGAAGCACTGTACCAGTTCCGCAGTCGTGCATCGGCATGCCGTCTGGTAGAAGCCGGAGGCTTCCATGTCATACATCAGGTCATCGCGGTAGTCGAGTTGGGGTGAATCCACGGTCAGCAGGTTGTCTGTCGCGAGATCCAGTCCCAGTACTTGCGGCGGATACCAGTTCTGACCACTGGCGTGGTCGGTAATGCGGTGCGCGATGACGCCGTCGCCAAGCGTGCGGCTGGCATGACCGGCGATGCCGATGTTGAGCCAGGCCGCAGGTCCATCCCGGTGCAGTCTGCCATGCAGGTAGGCCGTTGCCGCTGCCGCTGCCAGTTTGCCGATGCCGCTGACCGCCAGGGCCATGGTGTCATTGCGGAAGACGCTGAACGGACCGCTGGCGGACTTGTCCCTGAGCTTGTAATGCCCGGCCAGCGGGCGCGCCTCGGCCGGCAGGGCGACGATCAGGCAGAGCATCAGGTGCTCCCCCGGGATGGTCGCCGTGACATGGTGGATGCGTCTTTGTGCGCGGGCATATTCATCGCCGCATAGTATTCCATTTTGCTGCGGTATTCCCGGACGAGTTGCCTGTTGCCGCGCTTTTCCGCGCCCTGCACCACGATGCTGGCCTTCTCGAGCAGCATCTGCGCGCTGGCACGCCGGTCGGCCGGCGTCAGATCGGTGTGCTGGAGAAGTTTCTCCAGTGCCTGGATGCGAAAACGATCCATGCCCCAGTGGTGCCGCGAGAGCTGGTCACGATGCCCGCCATGCTTGATGACCTGCGGCTCGTCCAGGTAGAGGACCGGGTAGCGGGCGCACAGGCGCAGCCAGAGGTCGTAATCCTCGCACGCGGGCAGGGACTCATCAAACATCCCGATACATGACAATACCTCCCTGTGGATCAGTATGGACGAGGGTGAGATGACGCAGCGTGGCAGGCAGTGCTGGAAGATGTAACCACCTCTTTTTGTATGCTTCTTCATCGGGTTCACGCGCCGACCATTGCGGATCCAGATCTCGTCGGTATGGCAGACCCGGTACTCGGGGTGGGACACCAATGCCTGCGTCTGAAGCCGCAGTTTCTGTGGCCGCCACTGGTCATCCGAATCCAGCAGGGCGATCCAGTCACTGCGTGCCATCCCAATGCCGGTGTTACGCGCGCTGCTCACTCCGCGGTTGGGCTGGTAATGATAGCGTACGCCGGCGAAGTGCCGTTCGATCATTGCCCGCGTGTCATCGGTTGAGCCGTCGTCCACCACGATAATCTCGTCAGGCGGCTGTGCCTGGTCCAGGACCGACTCCAGTGCCCTGGCCAGGGGTCCGGCACGGTTCCAGGTCGGGATGATGACAGAGACAGTCATAGGCTCAGGTGGCGGGGTCGCACGAGCTCCCTAAGCTGTGCGGAGCCCCGTTGCAGGTGTTGCCAGTCTGCCCGGGTTTCCAGTACTGCCAGTGCTGCTGTTGGCATGAGCTTGCCGTCAGCAGGCTCAGACACCGATGCTGCGGCGAGGTGGCGTAGCAGTGATTCCAGGCCAGGATTGTGGCCCACCAGCAGGATGGACCTGGTGCTGAGCGGGCAGTCGGCGATCACCGCGAGCAGATCTGACAGGCTGGCAAGGTAGAGGCGTTCATCCCAGTGGATGTCGGCAGAATCAATACCGAGTTCCCTGGCTACCCGTTTGATGGTCTGGTGTGCCCGTTTGGCAGGCGAGCTGACCACATAATCGGGCAGCAACCCGTGTGATTGCAGCCACTGTCCCATGCGCGGGCTGTCATGTTTGCCGCGCCTGGATAATGGTCGGCTGAAGTCGTCTGTAGCGCTGGATGACCAGTCGGACTTGGCGTGACGCAGCAGCAGTAATGTCCTTTGTATTGTCATCAATGGAATGTATAGGTACAGTAAAACTCCGTGGTATCAATAGCCGTGAGGTCCTGCTGCAGGATAACCGATCTCACCTGCTTCAACCCGATCGCTGTGTTCTGCCCGCTAAAAGGAATGTAGTTCTGTTCAGCTCCGCAAACAAGACAGGTGTCGGCATAAAGGCTGCAAGGGTTGTTGCCGGCGTTGATCTGGGCTCCAACAGCTTTCACATGGTCGTTGCCCGCCTCGAGAACGGGGTGTTGCGTATCATCGATGATATTCGCGAACCTGTCCGGCTTGCGGATGGGCTGGACAAAAAGAAACGCCTGTCCATCGATGCCCAGTGGCGGGCGCTGGCTTGTCTGCGCCGTTTTGGTCAGCGTCTGCGAGACCTGGACTCCGAGAATGTGCTAGCAGTAGGTACTAACACCTTGCGGGCGGCAGACAATGCCGCTGATTTTCTCGCCCAGGGTGAAAACGCCCTGGGACACCCGATCGATATCATTTCCGGAGATGAAGAGGCACGCCTCATTTATCTCGGTGTGGCGCATTCGCTGGCTCACGATGACCAGCGTCGCCTGGTGGTCGACATCGGCGGAGGCAGCACGGAGTTGATTATCGGGCAGCAGATGGAAGCCCTGCAGGTGAACAGTTTCTTTATCGGTTGTGTCAGCATGAGCAAGCGCTTCTTTGCCGATGGCAAGATCACGGTCAAGGCGCTGTCAAATGCCGAGACGATTGCCAAGCAGGAGCTGGAGCCGCTGCAGAAGCGCTACCGCTCCGGCGAGTGGGACGTGGCCCTGGGTGCGTCAGGCACCATCAAGGCCGCGGCCCGGATTGCCCGGGAATGCGGCTGGTGCGAAGAGGAAGGGGTAATCACCGCGGATGCCCTGAAGCGGATCAGGAAGGCGCTTACGGACGCCGGACACATCGACGAGCTGGAGCTCAAGGGCCTGAGTGACAGTCGCAGGCCGGTTTTGCCGGGCGGTATTGCCATACTGCGCGCGGTTTTCAGCGTGCTCAACATCGATACCATGCGCATTGCAACCAGCGCCTTGCGAGAAGGTCTCCTGCATGACCTGGTGGGCCGGATACTGCATGAAGACGTGCGCGGCCGTAGTGTGCAGGCGCTCGCCTCCCGCTGTGGCGTCGATGATCAGCAGGCCGCCCGTGTGGAGGAAACCGCCGTTAAGTTGCTGGGGATGGTCGCCGGGGCATGGAAGTTCCAGGATGAGGAACTGGAGCAGATGCTGGGATGGGCAGCCCGCCTGCACGAGTCCGGCATGATGGTGGCGTATAACCAGTATCACAGGCACGGCGAATACATCATCATGAACGCCAACCTGCCCGGCTTCACTCAGCAGGAAAAGCAGTTGCTGGCCGTACTGGTGCGGGCGCACCGGCGCAAATTCCCGCTCACAATTTTCAATGCCCTCCCGGAACGCTGGGAGACACAGGCGGTGCGGCTTGCGATCCTGCTGCGCATAGCGTTCGCCCTGAATCGCGGGCGTGTGGATATGCAGCTTCCCGCGATGAAGGTCAAGGGCGGCAAAAACAGCATTACCCTGGGCGTACCCGATGAGTGGCTTGACCTGCACCCGTTGACAAAGGCCGATCTGCTTTCAGAGGCGGACTACCTGTCCGCTATCGGTTACAAGCTGATCCTGAAGTAGGGACACGGATTCTGGCTGTTGGCCGGACGGCTAGCTGGATTCCGCCAGCCTGTCCAGTAACACCATCTGTGCAGTGACCGGTTTACTGCCCCCGGCACTTGCACGGACATAGTTTCCTTCCGAGTCCAGTATCCAGGCCTGGGTGTTGTCCTTCAGGCAGGTGTCGAGCTCTTCCATGATTTGCTTTCTCGATTCCTCGTTCTCGATTGGAAAGGCCACTTCCACGCGCCGGAACATGTTGCGCTCCATCAGGTCGGCACTGGCACAGTAAAGCGCTTCCTTGCCGTCGTTGTGGAAATAGTAGACGCGGGTGTGTTCAAGGAAACGCCCGATGATTGAGCGTACCCGGATATTGTCTGACACGCCGGGAATGCCGGGCCGCAGGCAGCACATGCCGCGTACTATCAGGTCGATACTGACACCGGCACGGGATGCACGGTACATCGCCTTGATGGCCTTGGGCTCGGTGAGCGAGTTGACCTTGATGATGATACGCGCCGGCTTCCCCTCGGCCGCGTACTGTGCCTCCCGGTTGATCCACTCGATGAGTTTTGGGTGCAGGGTAAAGGGCGACTGCAGCAGCTTGTTGAGGGTGGGGACCTTGCCGAGGCTGGTGAGCTGCATGAATACGTTGTGCACGTCTTCCCCGATGAGCGGGTCGCAGGTCAGCAGGCCGTAGTCAGTGTACAGTCGTGCGGTCCTCGGGTGATAGTTGCCGGTTCCCAGGTGCACAAAGCGCTGCAGGGATTTCTTCGGGCCCCTGCGAATGACCAGCAGCATCTTCGCGTGGGTCTTGTAACCAACGACCCCGTACACCACGTGGGCGCCCGCCTGGTCCAGCCGGTTCGCCAGTTCGATGTTCTCGGCCTCGTCGAAACGTGCCCGCAGTTCGATTATGACGGTGACTTCCTTGCCGGCCCGTGCGGCTTCAACCAGGGCATCGACCACAGCGGAGTCCGGGCCGGTGCGGTACAGGGTCTGCTTGATCGCCAGCACGTCCGGGTCGCTGGCGGACTGTTTGACCAGGTCGAGCACCGGCAGGAACGCTTCATACGGATGGTGCAGCAGGATGTCGCCCTGGTTAATGGCGTCGAAGATGTCCTTGTTGCCTGCCACCCTGGGCGGCAGCCCTGAAATGAATCCCGGGTATTTCATGCCCGGCTTGTCGACCAGGTCGTAAATGGCCAGCAGCCGGTTCAGGTTCACCGGACCATTGGCCTGGTAGACATCCTCGAGGCCGAGTTCGAACTGTTGCAGCAGATATTTTCTCAGTTTCTCGGGGCAGTTGTCCGCTACCTCGAGGCGTACGGCAGCGCCATAGCGGCGTGCGCTGAGTTCGCCCTCCAGTGCCCGGGCCAGATTGTCGATCTCCTCCTCATCGACAAACAGGTCGCTGTTACGGGTGACGCGGAACTGATAGCATCCCGTGCTTTTCATGCCGGGAAACAGGTCGTCTACATAGGCATGGATGATCGATGACAGGAACACGAAGACATGTCGATGACCGTCGGATACCTCTTGAGGCAACTGGATGACCCGCGGCAGCACCCGCGGTGCCTGGACCACTGCAAGTACGGAATCACGCCCGAATGCGTCCTTGCCCTTGAGGGAAACGATGAAATTGAGGCTTTTGTTCAGTACCCGCGGAAAGGGGTGGGCCGGGTCCAGTCCGATCGGGCTGAGTATCGGGGTCAGCTGTTTCTTGAAGAAACTGCGCAGCCATTTTTCCTGGGACTTGCTCCATTCTGTGCGCTTCAGGAAATGGATGTCGTTGTCGGCGAGTTCCGGGATGAGTTCTTCGTTGAGGATGCGGTATTGCTCGTCGACAAATTCCTCCACCCTGCCAGACAGGATCTCCAGGATTTCACCGGGTGTCTTGTTGTCAGGGCCGGACTGGATCGAGCCGGTCTCCAGGCTCTGTTTCAGCAGCGCGATACGGATCTCGAAGAACTCATCCAGGTTGCTGCTCGATATGCACAGATACTTGAGGCGTTCGAGCAGTGGGACCGAGGCGTCCTTGGCGTATTCGAGCACCCGGCGGTTGAACTCGAGCAGGCTGGTGTAGCGGTTAATATAGAGTTCCGGTTGCCTCAGTGCAGCATCGCTTAGTGGCCGTGCGTCTGGCCCGGTTGCGCTGTCCGGTCGTTTGCTGGCGGGGCTGCTGGAGCCCCGGGCCTGGCCGGCCGACGTGCTGGCGCTGGTGTTTTTCTTGAGTGTATCCACCATATTCTTTCCCATCCGTGTTCCTGCTTGTTTACCGTATCATTATGACATTGCCTGCGCGGATTGGATTTAATCCGGACTGCCGTGGGCTGCGATCGAGAGCCCCAGGGCCAAGGCGTGCCCCCGCAGGCCTGCCCGAACGCGGTGGCCAGGGTCGATTCGCCATTAAATTGACATTTTTGGCTTACTGGACCGTCGACATGCAGGCGCAGAGTTCTTTCCGCACCAGTTCCATCAATTGCTTCAGGGTCAGGTCGTCTGGGACCTCCTGGACACTGGAAAACCAGATGGTTTCTACCTGGCCGTCTTCCACATCGCTGGTTTCGGAAACCAGTGGCCAGCCGACAAAGACACCCTGCTCGCCGTTCTCCAACCCAACTGTAACCATCTGTAGTTGAAGGGTTTTCATGTCAAGACCTCCGTCTTTCCCGGTGCCCCGCCAAGGCAGCGGGGTTTTCTTTGGGGCACATAAAAACCCATGCATTTGTTATGCCATTTATTCGCTGGCCCTGTGTTCGGACAGGTGGCGCCACAGCAGGCCACTTGGTCGGTCGACTCCGGTGCAGATGAAATTAAGGGCATTGAAGTCATAGGCTGTCCAGCGCATGTGGGTTTCCGCTCCCTTGAGGCCGCAAAACAACAACTGGTCGCCGGGTTGCAGGACGCTGTCATTTTCGGGCACCAGGAAATCATCATACTGGCGCTTGAGCAGCAGGGGCACGCAGGGAAGGTGGTCGCCCAGGTCGCGCGGATCGGTGCACAGCATCCCGAGGCTGATCGGGTGGCCCTTGCTGATGGCCTCGATAATCGCCGGGGTCTGACTGTGCCCGACCACCAGGGTCCAGGATTCCGGCGGCCGGTCGGTCAGTACCCCGACTACCCGGCTGACCAGGATGTTTGCCCATTCCTCCTTCTGCTGCCGTGCCAGCCGCAGGAAATCGTTCAGCAGGGGCGTGGTGATCAGGTTGACGATACGGCGTCCGGTGATGGTGCCCGGCTGCATCGTCAGGTCGATGTCAGCGGCAATGAAGATGGCATCGTTGCGGCTACGATTCTGGCGGGCGACGGTGAACAGGTTCTTGTTAAGGCCCAGTGCGGTGATGATGATCGAGAGGTTATTGGCGTCATCATCGGTCCCGGCAATGATGCCGACGGCATTGTCGATGTCCGCCTCGTACAGGGTAATCGCCTCGGTGCCGCGTCCCTCGATGGTACCTTCGGGCGCCTGCGTACCGGAGATGTCGGACTCGATGGTGATGGTGCGGATGCCCTCGAAGGACAGGCTCTTCTGCACCGCCTTGCCGAAGCGCCCGAAACCGCACAGGACCCATCTCCCCTTGGGTGGCGCCACGAAGTCCCTGAGAGGTGCCTCCCGGATGCTGGTCAGCCATTCATATACGAGGTACATGCTGGGTGACTGGAACATCATGGCAAAACGGTCGGCGAAGGTGTCGTAGGGATTGATGATGTAATCGGTTCCGAAGGAGGCCATGTTGGCCTGGGAATCATGCGTCTCCGCGCGGCAGATCACCTGCAGTTGCGGTGACAGCAGCTTGCTGGTGATGGCGATGGTCAGATTGATGTGGTCACTGTCGGTGATCGCGATGGTTCCCGCGCAGTAGGGGCTTTTCAGGCCGGCGGCAATCAGGGAGCTTGAGGCCGAGGCGTCTGCGCACAGGCCGGGGACGTAGACCGGCAGGTCCTCGAGATGGAGGGCGTGCAGCTTGTTCTCGGTCTGCTCGATCACCACACTGCGTATACCGCGTACGGCCAGCTCGCGCACCACCAGGCGCCCGGCATCTCCCAGCCCGCACACCAGGTAGAAGGGCTCCTTGATGCCGCGGACACTGCGGGTGAAGCCGGAGTAATCGACGAGGTTCCGGAAGGCGCGGTCCTGGATCAGGGCAAACAGTGAGCCGATGGCATACAGCCAGGCAACTACCGTGGTATACATGGCGATGGTTGTCCACAGCCGCTGCGCGTCGGTGAACGGGTAGGGGATTTCACCGAAGCCAATCGTCGAACCCATGAAACTGACAAAATAGAAGGCATGGAAGAAGTCCATACGCCAGGGGTTGCCCTGGTCATCTATCCCGGGAATCAGAACCAGGCCCAGTATCGAGATGGCATAGGCAAGGACCACCGCAATCAGTGGTGCACGCATACGCTGCAACGACAGATAGATGATGTTGTGCATGATGATCGGGCCGGTAAGGCTCAGCGGCGGAACATGACGGTCTCGGTGACCAGGATGACCACGGATATGATATTCGCCAGCAGGGCGCCGCCGGACAGGGACACAATGCTCGCCATCACCATCGGTGTCAGCCCGGTGTCGGTGGCATAGACGAAGATCCCCCAGACGATCACCGCCGCAATCAGTTGCAGGTCGGCGACCAGGCTGGTGGCCAGCAGCACAGCCCCGATATGGGCGCGGTCCCCGAATTTCATGATAGTGGCAATCAGGCTGACGGTCAGGGCGGCAAACAACTCGTAGACATTATGGTGGTTGGGGTTGTCCAGTTCGCCGATGAAGAAGCCGAAGTTCAGGGTCAATGACAGGACAATGAAAAATGCAAAGAACACCTTCTCCAGATTCATGGTCAACCTCCGTTGGATGCTGTTAGTGGTGTTATATAGCGATCAGGATCGGCGCATGTGCCAAACCTAGCAAAGGCCGGGCTGTATCACAAATCCCACTCTTGGAGCCATGCCCGGCGCGGTCCCGGGTTTGTAAAATAGCCCGTCCGGGACAACAATTACCAGATAAGGGCGATGTGCGTACCCATTCGTGCGTGGAAATTCTATGACCACTTACTCGATCGATCAGGCCATGCATGAACTGCTGCAGCAACGGGTCGGCAAGGTACACCTGCAGCAGCGGCTCGGGATTGAGAAGGACTACGAGCGCAAGGTGTTCGGCCAGGGGCGCAATTTTTTTCATATCGAGAACTGGTATTCCCTCCATTCCGTCATCAGGAACAGCCTGCGCCTGTTTCTGATGCACGGGCGCGGCATGCGTAATGCCCGCAAAATTGAGCTGCGGCATAACAATATCATCCTGCCCAGGCTGGCACCGGCCTTTGATGGCTATACCATCCTGCAGATCTCGGATCTGCACCTGGACATGGCCAGCGATTTTCCGCAGGCCCTGATCGAGGCCGTCACCGGGGTCGAGTATGACCTGTGCGTACTGACAGGGGATTTCCGGGCAAACACCTTCGGTCCTTTCCAGGCGGCGGTCGACGGGATGCGACAGGTCCGCAAACACCTGAATGGCCCGGTCTACGGGGTACTGGGCAACCACGACACCATCCAGATGGTGCCCGGGCTGGAGGCCATGGATATCCGCATGCTGTTGAATGAGCACGTGGTTATTGAGCGCGGCGCTGACCAGCTGCACCTCGCCGGAATCGATGACCCCCACTATTACCGGGCTGACAACATGGAGAAGGCCGCCGACCCGATCCCGGATGGCGGCATCTCCATCCTGCTGGCCCACTCTCCCGAGGTCTACCGGCATGCCGCCCATGCGGACTTCGACGTCATGCTGTGCGGCCATACTCACGGGGGGCAGATCTGCCTACCCGGCGGCCTGCCGCTGATGTGTAATACCAGCTGCCCGCGGGCCTTCTGTTCCGGTGCCTGGAACTATCACCAGCTGAACGGTTACACCTCTGCCGGTTCCGGTTCCTGTATCGTGGATGTCCGACTGAACTGCCCGCCGGAGATCACCTTGCACCACCTGCGGGCTAGAGCTTTCCCCGGTCGCGCAGGCGTGAGAATGTCAGGTCGATTGCGATGAAGATGAGGACGGCAACCAGGGCCTCCCTGGCCGTTGAACCCAGCAGCGGGTACAGGATCCCCAGGGGTATCAGCGTCTCGGGCAGCTGGTCGAGCAGCGGGGCCGAATGGCTCGGTGCAATCCCCAGGCGCCGTTTGATGAAGCTGGAGAGCAGGTCGCCTGACATGGCCAGCAGCCCGAAGGCCGCCCCTTGGGCAGGCGCCAGCCCGAACAGGGGTGCCAGCAGGGCGGTGGCTGTTATCGCACCGATAAACCCGCGGAGGGTCTTGGAGGGGCCCAGCAGGGGCCTGCCGTCCAGGAAGCGGAGGTTCCCGTCCAGCGGATGGTCGAGCCGTGTTCCCAGCAGCAACCTGATAATCACGGGTGTCCCGTTGGCGATTACCAGTAGCAGTACAATTTCCGCGATTAGTTGAAAGCGCATGACAGCCTGCCGTTTGTCCCGAACCAGGGTCTATTCTAAATGAGCGGGCACTGGATTCTATGTGTTACCTGGCGGGGATGTGTTTGCGCTGCGGACAAAAAAAACCCGCTGCAGGAGCGGGAGAAAAGGAGGTTTGTTTTGGGCTAACACTCGAATATCACTTGCTGCATTTCCATAAGGTATTGTCGTTGTGTCTCGACCCAGTGCTGAAAATCCGGGTCGCCTGGAGCAGCGCGTTGTACTTCATCGATCTGGCGTTCTGCTGCTTCGAAACGTTGCGCCTGTTCAATCTTATCCAGGCACGATAACTCTTCAACATCAAGGCTAATGTTTTCCAAGGTGATCGTTCCTCCTAGCAAGACATGATCAATGACGACTATGATTACGCTCCCATCCGCGAGACCTGTCAACCACAAAGGATTGACGCAATTTTTTGTTAAAAATGAGGGTGTAAGCGTAGGTGGCTGAAAATCCGTGCATATCGGATTTGCTTAATTTTTGAATATTCGAATGGTGATTTTGTGTTTTTTCAATGGCTACCCACGGATGGATCCTGACGCCCGCATGCGCTCCACTCACATCCCCTGCTAGCGTGCGAAGTTTCTGAATTTCAATAAGAAATCTGGCGAGAGCCAGTAAACCACACGGTCCGGGCAGGCCGGCAATTATCCTCAATAATCACGACTAAATTACTCAGGCATTCTGTTTTTCGTGGTCATGGCCAGCGGGATATGGCGACAATAAAACAATAATTATCAATAATATAAATAGTTTTCTTCATGTGATCACAAACACGACCCGGGTAATTTCATGGAACTGTCGCCAAGGACAAACTGCCATGCCCATGGCTGCCATCCGGCCTCACTGTGGTGACCGCAGGTATCAAGGCTGATACGGAACAGGGGGGTACACAGCAGCTGTCCCATGGGATCCACAACCTGCTTACCCGGGAGAGTCCGTCAGACGACCTCGGCAGGCTGGAGGTGCTGGGACTGCCCGACTGGATCGATGTGGGCAGCGCCGACGGTTTCGAAGATGGCGGGTAGATATCCGCGAACTCCCCAAGGACTGAGGCCCCGGGTCCTGTCAGTGGGCATCCGGTAGCTGAACTTCCACACAAACTCCTTGCTCCCGTGCTGAAAGCCCACTTGGAAATACCAGTTTTCCCCAGGTCGAGAAAAAATATCCCCGAGTGTTAATTCATATCTTATTGAAAATTATATGAATAAAAAAATGATGGCTACTATTTTAAAGATTTATTAAATTAGTTATTGCTAAATTAAGAGAATGCTAATATTATAGTCCCCGTCATTGCAAAGACTACTTAACCCACTTTATTCAACTTTGCTTACTTGGAGGTACACATCATGAAAACACTTGCTACTCTGATCTCTGCCGCCACTCTGGCCGTTGCTTCTACCGCCGCTTCCGCCTGGGGCTGGGGTCCTTTCGGTAACGGTTACGACGGTTACAACAACGGTTACGGCGACGGCTACGGCGATTTCGACGGCGGCTTCAGCATGAACTTCAGCGGTCGCGGTTCCGGTCGCGGCTACGGTCGTGGCTACGGTCGCGGCTACGGTTATGACGCCCCGTACTACGGCTATGCCCCTTACGGTGTTGCGCCTTACGGGTTCGCTCCGGCAGTTGCTCCGGTTGCCCCTCAGGCCGCTGACACCGAAAGCAAGTAAGTCCAACTTACTCGCCAGAAAAGCCAAACGGGGGCGACTCTTACGAGTCACCCCCGTTTTTTTTGCGACTCTAAATTACATCGAATCGAGCGGAGTTCACCAATGAAAAAGGGAATGATCACATTGTTGTTAATCATTGCGGGGCTGTTCCATACGGCCGCGCGCGCCGATGTACTGGTGCTGGTACACGGTTACCTGAGCGGCGCACAGTCCTGGGATGCGAGCGGCATCACCGCCGTGCTGGGACGTAATGGCTGGCAGCGTGCGGGCGTGTATGCCGCAGGGCCGGCGGGGGTCCAGTTGATCCCGATGAAGCGCGGTAGCGCGGATCACACCTTCTATACCGTTGACCTGCCCTCCGAGGCCCCCGTGCTAGTGCAGGCCTTCCAACTGCGCCAGATCCTGCAATCCGTCAGTCAACTACATGCCGGTGAATCGATCGTCGTAGTGGGGCATTCGGCGGGCGGTGTGGTGGCGCGGGCGGCTCTGGTGCGTGGTCAGGCCCGCAACGTCAAGGCCCTGATTACCATCGCCACGCCGCATCTTGGCACCTACCGTGCCGAGCAGGCGCTGGACGCGACCGATATCCCGTTCCCGTTCTCGATTGTGACCGATGTCCTGGGTGGCGAGGCCTATGACACGGCCATGCGTTCGCGCAGCCTCTATGTGGACCTGGTCCGCCCGCGGCCGGGCAGCCTGCTGTTCTGGCTCAATAACGAACCGCATCCCGACATTCAGTATTTCTCCATAGTGCGTGGCAATGATGCGGTCCTGTCGGGTGACTATGTCGTGCCGGGCTACAGCCAGGACATGAACAACGTGCCGGTGTTGCGCGGCAAGTCATCGCGCATATCGATCCCCAGGGAGCATGGCCTGGACGTGCTCGACGGGAACGTGATCGTCACCCTGCTGGACAGTCTCAGCTAGGCCGACGGCGGGTCAGAGAGGATGATGTCGACACCCTTCCAGAAGGCCACATAATCCTTGATGTCGCGGGCCGCCGGTTTCGGTTCCGGGTAATACCAGGCCGCATCCGGGTTGGTTCGGCCCGCTACGAGGATGTTCAGGTAGGAGGCCACGCCTTTCCAGGGGCAGGTGGTATGTGTCCCGCTGGCTTCCAGGAATTCCCGGCGGACCGAGTCCGGCGGGAAATAGTGATTGCCCTCGACTGTGAGGGTCTGGTCACTGTCGGCAATCACCACACCATTCCATACGGCCTTCATGTAAGTGTCCTCCTGCCGGGTTGCGTTCCTTCCACTCATACAGCAACGGGTTTGCGCGCGTCCATGAAAATTTGATAACTGGCCGGCAGCCGAAGTTCCCGGCCGGCATTGCCGTTGCTGTGTATTGTCAGCTGCGCAGTCCGGCGTGCGGGTGTATTCTGTTGGATTATCGTAATTAGCTGAGTTATAAATTAAATAAGCTGACAGCAGGGCCCACGCAGAGCGGCTGTGGCGGGCCGTAACGGGGGTGGGGTGTGATCCGATTTATTGCCGTGCTGCTCTGGCGGGTAATCAACGGGGTGGAACTGGCGGTGTTCACAGTCATCCTGTATGCGCTGTCTTATCTGCCGGAGGTGCTGCGGCCTTTTTACTATCCCCTGTTTCGCTTCTGGTGTCGCAGCTTTGTGCGTGCCCTGGGGGTCGACCTGCGGCTGCACCAGAAAAATACCCTGCCCCTGCCGGAGCATTATATCCTGGTCTCGAACCACCCCTCGGCATTCGAGGACATCGGCATACCGGCACTGTTTGCGGTCCATTCCCTGGCAAAGATCGAGGTGAAGGACTGGTGGATTGTCGGGCGCATCAGCTGGGCCGCGGGCACCCTGTACGTGCATCGGGAGTCGCGTGAGTCCCGCAACCAGGCCGCCGAAGAGATTGAGCAGGCGCTGCTGGAGGGGAAAAATATCGCGCTCTATCCCGAGGGGGGTTGCAAGGGACGGCGCATCTTTGAATCGTTCCGCTATGGTGCCTTTGATATCTCACTGCACACCGGCATCCCCATCCTGCCCGTGTTCCTGCATTACGAGGCACAGGATGACTTCGAATGGCGCACCCCCCAGACCTTGTTGCACAAGCTCTGGCATATGATGACGACGCAGAATAACCGGGTGAATTACTATGTCTATGACGCCATCGACCCGGGCCGGTTTGCCGACAAGGCGGCCTACACGGAATACGTTCACGGCAAGTTCCTGGAATGGCAATCACGCTACCTCGACTGACCCGGTAGCAGAATTTCGATGCCTTGCTGCTGGCGGGGATAGCGACCAATCTGACGGGCTGCCTGCCGCCGCTGGCTGCGGGCACCCCTGTGACGCAACTTGTTCCGGACGCCTCGGGGCCTGCAGTGTGTGATCCTTCGATGGCGCTGTACAGCCGCTGCATGAGCGGGCGGTGAGCTGCAAGCCATGATAGAGTGGTAATTCGTAATCGTGGTAAGAACCGGCAAGTCTGCTTTTGATTATCAATGAAGCTGCGCACACAGATCTCGTTGTTCCTGTTTCTCTTCGGCCTGGTTCCCCTTTTTGCGGCCATCCTGATCAATGTGCCACTGATATTCGACCGCATCGAACTGCTCTATCACAAGGCCTATTTGCAGAACCTGCGGGCGGGATTCAGCGACCTGGACCAGCATATCGCGCGGCGCCACGAGACGGTCCGGTTGCTTGCCAAATTCCCGGAGCCCGGCATGCTGCCTGTCGGCAGAGGGCGACCGACCGCCGCCGACCTGGAGGCGGCACGTTCACGTTATGTGGAATGGCTCACTCAACTGCTCCTGGATCAGCTCGATGTCGTCCGGATCCTGTTTCTGGATGAAGGCGGTCAGGTCCAGTACTGGCTGGAACAGAGTCGTGCTTCCGGAGGACTGGAACCGCGCAACGACACGGCCGCTTACAGCAACCGGCAATTCATCGAGGCCGGCTTGCAGCTGCAACCGGGTGGTGTATTAACCGGACCGATAGTCTTCAATCGCGAGGCAGGGGGAGACTCGCCTCACAAGTTCATGCAGCTCGGTCTCGTCAGCCCGGTCTATACCGCGGCTGCACCCGAATCTGGAGGCGTAGCCAGCAAGCAGGGCGTTGTTATTGTCTACCTGGATATCGGCGGTCTGGCCAACGCCTATCGTGGCGTGTTCTGGGTACAGAATGACGGCAGCTACCTGGTGCAGGAGGAGCCGAAGTCGAAGGCCTTTTCGGCCTTCGATGACTTTCCGGGCTTGGCGGATATCTTCACCAAGGGTGAGCTGGCCTTGTGGGAAAAGGACGAGCAGCAGGTGCTCTGGGTGCCGCTGTTTAACGCCGAGGATTCAGGCCCCTTGTGGGTCGGGCGCAGTGTCGACCCTTCGCCGATTGCGAAACTTCGCCACGCGATCGAGATTCGCGTTGTGACCATCGTGCTTGGCCTGCTGATTGTCGTGTTTATCGTGGCGCGTCTGATCGCACTGCGCACCGAACGCCTGGGGCGCGAACTGACAGACGGGATCTCGCGAGTGATGGAACGCAATCAGCCGGTCAATTTCACCTGGCGGCGGCCGGAGGAACTTCATGCCCTGGGCGAAAATCTCACCCGCCTGTCCAACACGCATTCCGAGCACAGCAAGGCCCTGCGTGACTATGCCCGCGAACTGGAAGAGTCCAACCGTTACAAGTCTGAGTTTCTCGCCAATGTCAGTCACGAATTGCGCACGCCATTGAACTCGATCCTGCTGCTTTCCAAGATGCTGGCTGATGACAGCAGGGAACGGCAGCCAGGGGAGGACGTCAAGCAGGCGCGGGTGATTCATACGGCCGGTAATGACCTCAAGGCACTGATTGACAACATTCTCGACCTGTCGCGTATCGAGGCGCGCCAGATGTCCCTGCATCCGGAACGTATCAGCCTGTACCGGCTGCTGGACGATATACGGCAGCTGCTCAAGCCGCAATACGACGAGAAGGGACTCACCCTCACGGTCGACCTCGACGAGGACGCACCTGAATACATTGAGACCGACAAGGAAAAATTGCGCCAGATCCTGATCAACTTCCTCTCGAATGCGGTGAAGTTCACTGCCCATGGCGGGGCGAAGATACGCCTGCAGGAATACGCAGGGCAGTCTGGCGGTGAATTTGCAGTCTGCATCAGCGTGGCCGATACCGGGATCGGCATCCCCGCCGACAAGCAGCGGGTCATATTCGAGGCCTTCAAGCAGGCGGACGGGTCAACGAGCCGCCGTTTCGGCGGTACCGGGCTCGGCTTGACGATCAGCCGTGAGCTCACCCAGCTCATAGGGGGTGACATCCGGCTCGAGAGCCAGCCGGGACAGGGTGCCACCTTCTCCCTGCTCCTGCCCGAACACATGCCGCCGGTTGCCGAGGGGGGCGCCAGGCCTGCGCCAGAGGCGGGGGCGGGAACCGGGACGCACGAGGACACCTTGCCCGAGGCGGATTACGCGGGTGCCAGGGCACTGCTGGTGGACGACGATATGCGCAATCTGCTGGCCCTGACCCCGGTGCTGGAACGCTGGGGCATACAGGTCATGGCAGCCGGTGACGGTCGGGAGGCACTGGAGACACTGGAAACCGAGCGTGATTTTGATATCGTGCTGTTGGATATAATGATGCCTGAACTGGATGGTTATGAAGTGACCCGGGAGATCCGCAGCAAGGCCGCCTATGCCGATCTGCCGGTGATTGCGCTGACGGCACGGGCCGGAGAGGAGGATCTGCGCGAATGCCTCGCGGCAGGCGCCAATGACCATCTGGTCAAGCCCATTGATCTTGTGGAGCTGAAGATATTGCTGGATAAATACCTCACAGGAACAGGCAGGCGCAAGATGTCGCGGGAACACAGCGGGGGTGGGCAGTGAAGCGCTATGACGGATTCAGAATCCTGATTGTCGATGACAATGAGAATAACCTGTACACACTACACGCACTGATCAGCAAGTACATGGACGTAGAGGTGCTCGAGGCCAACTCTGGCCAGGCGGCCCTTGATATCGCCCTGAATGATCCACGTATCGACCTGATTGTACTCGACATACAGATGCCGGAAATGGACGGTTTCCAGACGGCTACTATGCTCAAAGTCCGCAAGAAAACCAGGGATATCCCGATCATCTTCCTGACTGCCGCCTATAAAACCGACGAATTCCAGCAGAAGGGTTACGAGGTGGGTGCGGCAGACTACCTGCTCAAACCAATCGATGACAACCAGCTGATCAACAAGATCAGCACCTATCTCAGGCTGATAGAAAAAGAGCGTGACATGAACCGCCAGCTGGAGGCGCTGGTGGCGGAGCGCACACAGGAACTGCAGCAGGCCAAGAGCTACCTGGAAAATGTCATTGGCGATATGGGCGAGGCACTGTTGTTACTGCAGCCCTCGGGCAAGATAAAAGCGGCCAATCCAGCTGCCTGCAGGATGCTCGGTTATGACCAGGACGATCTCATCGGCATGTCCATCGGGGATGTCTTCGAGGAAGAAGAGCAGGAACAAGCCAATGCCTTCATGGGGACCTGGCTGGAGGCGCTGATCAGGACCGGCACGATCAGCAGTATCGAGGCCAGTTTTATCGCCAGGGACCAGCGCAGGGTGCCCATCCTGTTTTCAAGGACGGCCATCAAGAACGATAACGACGAAATAACTGATATCATATGCATCGCCAAGGACATGACCGGCTATGCCCGTGTCAGTGCAGGATAGTTGCAAGCCGGAACCTGCAGGGTAAACTTCGTGGCAGACTATTTATGGAGTGTTAAATGGAAGACTCGGTACCTGACAAGACACCCGAAGAGGACATCACGTTAACCGCGGATGCACTCAAGGCGATGGGACATCCCCTGCGCTGGAAGATCCTCTGTACCCTGGGCGACAATGAAATGTCCGTCGGGGAAATCGTCGAGAAGATAGGCACCTCGCAGAGTAATGTGTCGCAGCACCTCGACCAGCTGCGCAACAAGAACATCGTTACATCACGGCGTGATGCAAACCGGATCTATTACCGGGTGCGCAATGGGCAGCTGCTGGAGCTGATTGGTACGATGCGTTCCGTGCTATGCCATGTGAACCTGGATGATATGTCCTCCGAGTAGCGGGACGGCTGTTTGGAGGGCAAAAAAAACGGGGGCGACTCGAAAGAGTCGCCCCCGTTTGGCTTTTCTGGCGAGTAAGTTGGACTTACTTGCTTTCGGTAACAGCGGCCTGAGGCGCAACCGGAGCAACCACCGGAGCATACCCGTAAGGGGCATAGCCGTAGTACGGGGCGTCATAACCGTAGCCGCGACCGTAGCCACGACCGTAGCCGCGACCGGAACCGCGACCGCTGAAGTTCATGCTGAAGCCGCCGTCGAAGTCGCCGTAGCCGTCGCCGTAGCCGTCGTTGTAACCGTTGTAACCGTTACTGAAAGGGCCCCAGGCGGAAGCGGCGGTAGCAGCAACGGCCAGAGTGGCGGCAGTGATCAGAGTAGCAAGTGTTTTCATGATGTGTATCTCCAAGTAAGCAAAGTTGAATAAAGTGGGTTAAGTAGTCTTTGCAATGACGGGGAGAATAATATTAGCAATCTCTAAAATAAGCAATAACTAAATTAAT
>JAOTTU010000154.1 GCA_029864225.1 Gammaproteobacteria bacterium
CGGTATGCGCAGTGAATTGGCGGTAGCGCGCGAAGCCATTGTTCTCGCGCAGACTGCTGCAGAGCGATTGAGTACCGATGACCGCAGCGCGCATGTCGGCTACTACCTGATTGATCACGGGAGGCAGCTGCTGGAGCGTGCGGTCGGTTGTCGTTTGTCGTGGCACAGGCGAGTCGGACGGGCGAGCCGGCATTTCCGCCTGTTCCTTTACCTCGGCCCCATCGTGTTGCTCACGCTACTTTCGACAGTGGTCGTGCTGTTCTCATTCGGCGGGTTCGAGCCGGGTGACTGGCGCTACTGGTATTTTGCGATCACCGGCATCATCGGCGTCTCGGCGCTGGCCGTCCCGCTGGTGAACCTGCTGGTCACGCTCGCATTGTCGCCACGCGTATTACCACGACTGGATTTTTCGCAGGGCATTCCAGCTGTTCACCGCACTATGGTGGTTGTCCCCACCTTACTGAGCACGGCGCAAGAGATCGATGATCTTCTCGAAGCCCTGGAGATCCGCTACCTCGGTAATCGCGATCCCAATCTGTTCTTTGCCTTGCTGACGGATTTCCGTGATGAGCCCCAGCCCACTCTGCCAGACGATGACGCGTTGCTCGCCCACGCGCGCGCAGCTGTCCAGACTCTCAACGTGACCTACCGCGAGGACCGCCCGTGCATCTTCTATCTGTTTCACCGGCCCCGGACGTGGAATCCATACGAACGGGTGTGGATGGGATATGAGCGCAAGCGCGGCAAACTGGAGCAGTTCAATGCCTTGCTGCGGGGCGGGGGGCAAACTGCATTCCCGGATATTGTCGGTGATGCATCCATCCTCGGTTCGATCAAATACGTCATCACCCTGGATACCGACACGCAGCTGCCCCGCGACGCGGCACGCACACTGATAGGTAACATCGCTCATCCTCTCAATCGGCCGGTGTACGATGCCGACAAGGGACGCATTGTCGAAGGCTACGCGATCCTGCAACCGCGCGCTTCGATCAGCCTGATCAGTGCAGGCCAGTCACGGTTTACGAAACTGTTCGCGGGTGAGTCAGGCATCGATCCCTACACGCGCGAGGTCTCGGATGTCTACCAGGACATCTTCGGAGAGGGGTCGTTCGTCGGCAAGGGCATTTACGATGTGGACGCCTTTCGCCAGGCTGTCGATGGACGCTTTCCGGAGAATCTTATTCTCAGCCATGATTTGCTGGAAAGCGGTTATGCGCGCTCGGCACTGGTGACCGATGTTGTTCTCATTGAAGAGCATCCGGCCAGTTACGCCATAGAGGCGAGCCGGCGACACCGGTGGATACGCGGTGACTGGCAACTTGCCGGTTGGTTGCTGCCGCACGTACCCGGATCGCCCGGTTCAAATGGATCGCGTGCGCAGCGGCAACCGAATCCGCTCAGCGCCCTGTCAGTGTGGAAAATTTTCGACAACCTGCGTCGCAGCCTCGTGCCGCCGGCGCTGCTTGCCTTGCTGGCAGGTGGCTGGCTGTTTGGTCCGGGATCGGCGTGGTTCTGGACCCTCCTGGTAGCAGGTGTGGTGTTCTTGCCCGCCTTGCTGGGAGCCGTGATCGAGCTTATCCGCAAGCCTGAAGACCGTGATTGGCTGGTGCACGTGATCTTGACAGGCAAATCCGCGGGCCGTCCAATCGTGCTCGCTTTGCTGGCGTTGGTCCTGTTGCCCTACGACACGCTGATTTGCCTGGATGCGATCCTGCGCTCGGCTGTGCGGATGCAATTCACGCGACGCGGATTGTTGCTTTGGCAACTACGATCCTATGCAAGTCGCAACGCGCGCCGTACGCTGGCCGATTTTTTTATGGAGATGTGGATTGCGCCGGTTGTGGCGGTGGTGCTGGCCTTTGTGCTGTGGCAAATCCGCTCGACAGAGTGGTTCTTCTGGGCGCCAGTCTTGTTGCTCTGGCTGGTGTCGCCGATGGTCGGCTGGTGGATCAGCCGGCCGCTTGTGTCCCCCGTACCGGACTTGAGCGTTGATCAACGGGCGTTCCTGCGGGCGTCGGCCCGGCGAACGTGGCGCTTTTTCGCGCAGTTTGTCGGTCCAGAGGACAACTGGCTGCCGCCCGATAACTTCCAGGAATATCCGGATTCTGCCATCGCCTCGCGTACCTCGCCCACGAACATGGGCATGGCGCTGCTGGCGAACCTGGCTGCATACGATTTCGGTTACATTTGCGCCGGAGAATTCCTGCGGCTTGTCGAGCACACACTGGCTACGATGGAAAAGCTGGAACGCTACCGCGGCCATTTTTACAACTGGTACGACACGCACACGCTGCAACCGCTGCACCCGCAATACGTTTCTACGGTGGACAGTGGCAATCTTGCTGGCAGCTTGCTCACCCTGCAAGCGGGATTGGTCGAGTTGAAAGACCAACCGGTGCTGTCAGCAAACGCGTTTCAGGGGTTGCAGGACACCTTGCAGGTACTTATCGAACACCTGCCCGTGTCACCAGCCCCGGAGCTTGCGAAGCAGATCAAGTTTCTGCAGGACACACTACACTCAGTCACACTGCCTGAACTCACAGCAACAGCGCAGCCACAGACACTGACTGCCGCCAATAGCCGACTGGATGAAATTCACCGCTCTGGCGAGGGGCTGGCAGCATGGCTGCCAGCGGATATTGATATTGATGGCGAGCTGTACTACTGGACGCAGGCATTCGACCGGCAATCCCTGGCACTTCGAGATGACCTTGGATTGCTGGTATCCGAGCCGCGGCAGTTCGGCAGCATTCCGACACTGGCGGAATTAGCCAGAGAGAGTGCAGTAGACACTACAGTGCTGTCATCAGCCGAAGGAGTAGCGGCGGCAGGATCACCTTACAAGAGCGCGGTGGAGCGGCTTGGAATCATCGACGATCTGGTGGATCGTTGCCGTGAACTGGCGGGGATGGATTTTGAATTTCTCTACGATTCGTCGCGTGGTTTGCTGAGCATAGGTTACGACGTGGGCGAACGGCACCGGGATCCGGCCTGCTACGACCTGCTGGCATCCGAAGCACGCCTGGCCAGTTTCCTGCTCATCGCGCAGAGCCAGGTGCCGCAGAAGCACTGGTTCGCACTCGGCCGCCTGCTGACAAGTCATGGCGGCGACGTGAGCCTGATTTCGTGGAGCGGTTCGATGTTCGAGTATCTCATGCCGCGGCTGATTATGCCGAGTTACGAGAACACCTTGCTGGAGCAGACCTGCAAGGCCGCGGTGTCTCGCCAGATCGAATACGGCCGACAACGTGCTGTGCCCTGGGGCATTTCCGAGTCCTGCTATAACGCCACCGATATGCACCAGGTCTATCAATATCGGGCATTCGGCGTGCCCGGGCTGGGCCTCAAACGCGGGTTGGGAGATGATCTGGTCATCGCGCCCTACGCCAGCGCACTGGCGCTGACGGTGATGCCGCTGGCAGCGTGCCGCAACTTGCAGACGCTGGCCGCCAATGGTTTCCTCGGCGCCTATGGATTCTACGAGGCGGTCGATTACACACCGTCGCGTGTGCCTCGAGGTAAGCATCACAGCATCGTGCGTACCTTCATGGCGCATCATCAAGGCATGAGCCTGCTGGCCTTTGAGCATGTCTTGCTCAACCAGCCGATGCAGCGCCGCTTCATGTCTGACCCCCTCGCACGGGCGACGGAATTATTGTTGCAAGAGCGGGTGCCGAAGAAGGGCGCTACATTGCACCCGCATGCGGCTGAAGTGAGCGCAGCCGCGCGACCACCCGTCGCGGAAGCAGCTGCGATCATGCGCGTTTTTACCGACCCGAACACGCCGCTACCTGAAGTTCACCTGTTGTCCAACGGCAGCTACCATGTCATGGCGACTAATGCCGGTGGCGGCTACAGCCGCTGGCGCGACCTGGCCGTAACCCGTTGGCGCGAGGACGCCACCGCAGATTGCTGGGGCACATTCATTTACTTGCGTGACCGCGACACAGAGCGTTATTGGTCAACCGCGTATCAACCGACACTGCGCAAGTCCGATCACTACGAGGCGATATTCGTGCAGGCACGCGCTGAATACCGGCGGCGCGACCAGGCGATTGAAGCGCACACCGAGATCAGCGTTTCACCTGAAGACGACGTCGAGATTCGCCGTGTCACGCTCACCAACCTGTCGTCCCGACCCCGTCATATTGAGGTGACGAGTTACGCGGAGGTCGTGTTGGCGCCGTTGAATGCCGACCTGGCACATCGCTCTCTTAGCAACCTGTTCGTGCAAACTGAAATCCTGCCCAACCGGCAGGCGATACTATGCACGCGGCGGCGCCGTACACCGGGGGAGCAGGTACCGTGGATGTTTCACCTGCTGGCAGCACCTGGTGCGGTTGGCGACGAGCCGTCTTACGAGACTGACCGCGCCAAATTCATCGGGCGGGGCCGAACGGCGGCCAATCCGGTGGTACTGGATAGCAGTGATAGCCCCTCCCGATTGTCGAACACGGATGGTTCGGTGCTCGATCCTATCGTGGCGATCCGCCGCACCATCAGCTTGTCGCCCGACGAATCGGCGACCGTGCAGATCATCTCCGGT
>JAOTTU010000155.1 GCA_029864225.1 Gammaproteobacteria bacterium
GAGTATATATGTCACTTAAGCCACTTTTATTCACCCTGGTCTCGAGCAGCCTGTTATGGGCTTCACTGGATGCCCACGCCATTACGGTTGAAGAGGGCATGATCGTTGAAGGCGCCAGCCAGGCAGCTGCCGGTGGCGAGGGTGCCGCTGAAGCGGCGGCAAGTGCGGTCAAGAAGGTCATCGGCACTGTGCCGGCGGTCGCGCCTGAAGGTGATGCGGCTGCACCTGAAGGTGATGCGGCTACGGCTGTCAAGCAGGCTGTCGGGTCGGCGCAGGACCCGGAAGCTGTCACAGTTGAGGCGGCGGCTGAGGCAGCGGAGGGCGCTGCCGCAACGGCGGTGAAACAGGACGCCCCGGCGTCAACGGCTGACACTGAAGCGGCGGCAACCGGCAAGACGGCTGAAGCCACTCCGGCCACCGCGGGCAGTGCCGCTGCCGGGGAGGAACAACGCGAAGGTGCACAGGTCGACCTGGAGCAGAAGATCCGTGCCTACCGCGAGTTATATGACAGCCGGCAGATAGAACAGCAGAAGCGGCGTGATGAGGCGCGCCAGCGCCACGAGGCCCGCAAGCAGGCCTACGCGGCCCGCCACAAGGCCTACGCGGAAAAGGTCGATGCCCACCTGAAACAACAGGAGGAGCGTTACACCAAAACCGCCAGGGAGCAGGAGGCCCTGAGGAACCGTGCACAAGGAGACC
Source organism: Gammaproteobacteria bacterium (assembly GCA_029864225.1). Taxonomy (GTDB): domain Bacteria; phylum Pseudomonadota; class Gammaproteobacteria; order UBA9214; family UBA9214; genus CAMYJZ01. Next base: position 700 of record JAOTTU010000155.1, read on the forward strand.
GCGACTATCTGGTGAAGCATCATCAGGAGCTGCTGGAAATGGCGCTCAAGCGCAAGGATGAGCTGGTCAAGCGTCATGAGGAACAGCGTCAGCAGGCCGCGGACCGCAGGGCAGAGGTGGCGGAACGCCGCGCCTTGATGCGTTCAATGGGCCCGGATGAATGGCGCGCCTACATGGACGAGCACTACGACGAAATGTTCAAGCGCGCCGACGAGGGTCAGCGTCCCTTCGGGGCGCGTCTGCCCTGGGCCACCGCACCCGCTCCGGCACCCGTGGCGGGCGGGAATCAACCGGCGTCAGCCAGGGACTAAACAGTCAGGCAGTCGCTGTCAGGACGTAGTCTTTCAGCCTGACCGGCAGTCGCCTGGCGCCCCAGGTGCCGGGTTCTTTTTCGAAAAACCCGGCGCAGGGCGTGCCGCACGAGTTGCAGCAGCCGTCCTCAGTGAGGTTCCACTGGCTGAGGATGTACTGCATGCGCCCGATCAGTATCTGGCCGCACTGATGGCAATAGGTGCTGCCGCCTTTCTCGTCGATCACATTGCCGGTATAGGCATAGCGCACCCCGTTTTCCATGGCGATCCGGCGTGCCTTGGTGAGCGTGGCAGGCGGGGTCGATGGCTTGTCCAGCATCTTCCAGTCCGGATGAAACGCGGTGAAGTGCATGGGGACATCCGGACCCAGCTCCTCGACCACCCAGCGCGTCATCTCGTCCAGTTCCTTGTCTGAATCATTCTCACCGGGGATCAGGAGTGTGGTGAGCTCGAACCACACATCCGTTTCCTTCTTCAGGTAGACCAGGGTGTCGAGGACCGGCTGCAGGTGGCCCCCGGTGATCTTCCAGTAGAAGCGCTCGGTAAATGCCTTCAGGTCGACGTTCGCGGCATCCATGTACTGGTAGAATTCCGTGCGCGGTTCAGCACAGATATAGCCCGCGGTGACGGCGACAGACTTGATGCCCTGTTCGCGACAGGCGATCGCCGTGTCGATGGCGTACTCCATGAAGATGACCGGGTCATTGTAGGTGTAGGCGACAGTGCGGCAGCCCAGGTCCCGGGCGACCCTGGCAATGGTGTCCGGGGCCGCGGAATCGGACAGGGTGTCGACCTCCCTGGACTTGCTGATATCCCAGTTCTGGCAGAACTTGCAGGCAAGGTTGCAGCCGGCGGTTCCGAAAGACAGTGACGGGGTTCCCGGCAGGTAATGGTTGAGCGGTTTTTTCTCGATCGGGTCGACGCAGTAGCCACTCGAGCGTCCATAGGTGTTCAAAACAACTTCCCCGTTGCGGTTCTCGCGTACGAAGCACAGACCGCGCTGGCCCTCGTGCAGCTTGCAGGCCCGCGGACACAGGTCGCACATCACCCGCCCGTCATCCAGTGTATGCCAGTAACGGGTCGGCAGGATGCCGGTCTCCAGTGCCTGTTTTACGTCATATTCGGTCACGGGTGCTCACCTGCCTGCAGGTTGTTGTGAAGGTTATCTCGTTGACAGTATTTCGGGCTGCCTCAGCCCTGGTATGCAGGACGCCCGGGGAAACCGGGCGTCCCCAATCATCCCTGATTAATTACTCGACCCTGACTTGCCTGCGCGGGGTCTTTTCCATTTTTGGAAGCCTCAGTTCGAGTATGCCGTTCTTGAATGTCGCCTTGGCCTTTTGCTCATCCACTGTTACAGGGAGCTCCAGGGTTCGCTGGTATTCGCCATGGCTCATCTCGTGACGGTAATACTCTTCTTGCTCTTCCTTCTCTTCGTACTGTGTTTGTGCCTTGATCGTCACGTTGTGATCGGACACGGTAATGTCCAGATTATCCTTCTCGACGCCGGGAAGTTCAGCCCGGATGGTGATCTCCATATCCCGATCAATCATGTCGACCTTCGGCGTCTTGCCTTCGAACGGCGCCCTCGCTTCAAAACTGCGTGGCCACTCCCAGTTGACGGGATGCAGCCAGCCGCGTCTTCCTAATTCTTCAAACCACCGTTCCATATCCTCCCAGGCATTTAGCACGGGAGTTGCGGGACGGTGTTTCACATCAATTTCCCGTTTCGGGGTTTTCTCTTGTGTGGTCATAGATCCAGCCTCCTGTAGCACTTGGCTATACCATCCCATACTTACTATATAGACCTATATCGGCGTTGCCGCCATGACACCCGTCAAGGACTCGCTGGAATTTCGGGAGGTGTTACGGCGGCATACAACTGGCCTGATTTGGCTGTGAAAAATAGCTTCAAGGTGTGATTGGGGTGGTTGTTCTGACATGCAATAATGCCCGTCATGAGCCACTCGACTCACACCTCTGGTGAGCAGCAGCCCTCCCTCAGACGTGCGCTGTCGTTGCCCCTGATCACGTTCTATGGACTGGGCAATATCCTCGGTGCCGGGATCTATGTCCTGATCGGCAAGGTGGTGGCCGTGGCCGGTGTGTTTGCCCCTGTCTCCTTCCTGCTGGCCGCGCTGCTGGCCGGCCTGACGGCATTCACCTACGCGGAACTCTCCGCGCGCTTCCCGCTGAGCGCCGGTGAGGCCGTCTATATCCAGGAGGGCATTGGCATCCAGGCGGTGTCGGCCCTGGTGGGTCTGCTGATTATCCTGGCCGGCGTGGTTTCCGCGGCTACCATTCTGCGCGGTTTTACCGGCTACCTGCAGATATTCGTGGCGGTACCGGGGAGCGTGGCCATCCTGCTGCTGGTCGTACTGCTTGGCGGGCTGGCCGCCTGGGGCATCAGTGAATCGGTCCGGGTCGCCGCGCTTATTACCGTGGTCGAGATCGCGGGCTTGCTGTTGATCATCTGGGTTGCCGCCCCCGATCTGGCGGCGGCGCAACCCGCGCGGGTGGATTTTTCGCCGCTGGCGGGTATGGCTGCCTGGCACGGGATCTTCATCGGCGGATTCCTTGCATTTTATGCCTTTATCGGCTTTGAGGACATGGTGAATGTGGCCGAGGAAGTCCAGCACCCGGGCAGCAATCTACCGCGCGCCATCCTGAGCGCGCTGGCGATCTCGACGCTGTTGTATTTCCTGGTGGCGCTGGCGGCGGTCACAGCAGTTCCCGTGGATCGGCTGGCGGCAGACGCCGCCCCGCTTGCCTTCATCTACCAGTACACAACGGGACGTGACCCGGTTGTGATCACACTGATCGGCATGTTCGCGGTTATCAACGGTGCGCTGATCCAGATCATTATGGCAGCGCGGGTCTGCTACGGGATGAGCAGGAAGCATTGGCTACCAGCGGTGTTTGCCAGGGTCAATCGCGTGACCCGTACGCCGGTGATAGCCACCGTTGCGGTATCGCTGCTGGTCCTGACGATGGCACTGTGGCTGCCGATCGAGACACTCGCCAAGGCCACCAGTTATTTCCTGCTGATCGTGTTTGTACTGGTGAACCTGGCACTCTGGCGCCTGAAGCTGGCCGCCGGACATCCCCAGGGCATCATCCGGGTGCCCTTGTGGGTGCCGGTAACGGGCTTTTTTGCGTCCGCAGCTTTTGTGGTCGTGCAGGCGCTGATTGATGTGTTGAGCTGAGCGGGTGTTCAGCAGGGTGTGGCGCGCTTCTTGACTTCCTGTTCCGCTTCGCGTGAGACAAGCCGTGACAGGATGGATAACTCATCGCTCAGCATCTCCAGGATGTCGTCGAATGCCAGGACCCCCACCAGCGAGCAGGTGCTCGACACAACGGGAACACGCCGGACCCCGCGGGCGCGCATGCGCTGCGCCGTGTCGTACACACTCTCGTCCTCCGTTATCTTGAGTACGGCATAGGTCATTACGTCACCAACGCTCACCTGGTCGATATCAACGCCTTCGGCAATGACCTCAACCACGATGTCGCGATCGGTCAGCATGCCTAC
>JAOTTU010000021.1 GCA_029864225.1 Gammaproteobacteria bacterium
GTTGTGTGCCCAGGCAGCGCATATCCCGGTCCACCTCGGCAGCATGGCCTACGCCATGCGTGACCTGGTGGCCGGACTACAATGGGCACCGGGTGACATGGTGGTGGTCAACGACCCCTACCTGGGCGGCACTCACCTGCCCGACGTGACCCTGATTGCCCCGGTATACCTGCACAAGCTTCTCATCGGGTTCGTGGCCAATCGTGCCCACCATGCCGATATCGGTGCGCACAGTCCGGGTTCGATGCCGGTGTCGCGCTCCCTCGAGGAGGAGGGGCTGATTATCTCGCCCAGGCACCTGCTGCGCGAGGACCGGGTGGTGCCCGGTTGCCTGGAGGCGATTACCGCGGCCACGGCTAATCCGCAGCAGATGGACGGTGATATGGCCGCACAGATCAGCGCCAACCACACGGGGGTCCAGCGCCTGCTGCAACTGGCCGGACCCATGGGCGCCGGGCCTTACCTGGCCGGGCTGGACGCCGTGAATGATTATGCGGCCAGGCTGGCCGCGCAGGCGCTGAAGCGCATCCCTGATGGCCACTACCGGTTCGAAGACATAATGGAGGATGACGGTGCGGGCGGTGTCGATATCAGGATCGCGGTGAGTATCCGCGTTGCACAGGACAAGGTCGATGTCGATTTCAGCGGGACCGCCGGGCAGGTGCAGGGCAATATCAATTGTCCGCTCTCGGTTGCGGCTGCCGGCGTGTATTATGTGTTCCGCTGTCTCATGCCGGAACATACCCCGGCCTGCGCCGGCAGTTTCCGTTGCATCAGTTTGACGGCACCGGAAGGCTGCCTGCTCAACGCCCGGCGCCCGGCGGCTGTGGCGGCCGGCAACGTGGAGACCAGCAGTCGGGTGGTGGACGTGGTGATGGGCGCACTGGCCCGGGCGATCCCGGACCGGGTCCCGGCGGCCAGCCAGGGCACGATGAACAACCTGGCCATGGGTTCCCGTGACGGGGGCCGTGCCTGGGATTATTACGAGACCCTGGGCGGGGGTATGGGTGCCGGCTGCCAATATGACGGCCTGAGCGCAACCCAGTCCCACATGACGAACACGCTCAATACGCCGATCGAGGTGCTGGAGATGAATTTTCCGCTACGCTTGCTGCGCTACCAGGTGCGTGACCGCTCCGGTGGCGCCGGCAGGTACAGGGGCGGTGATGGCCTGGTGCGCGAGTACGAGTTCCTCGAGCCGGCCACGGTGACACTGTTGACGGAGCGGCGTCGCACCAGTCCCTGGGGGCTGGCAGGCGGCGAGCACGGCGCCTGCGGCGAAAACTGGTGCGGCGGTAAATGCCTGCCCGCCAAGACCAGTTTCCGGATACAGGCCGGAGAACGCCTGACGCTGTGCACGCCCGGTGGCGGTGGCTGGGGCAGCAAGCTACAAAAACAAGGTCCGCTATGAGTTTTACAACGGAGTGACAGGGTCTATGAAAATATCCAGCTACAGCGTAATTGTGTTACTGCTTGCCGTTCTGGTGCAGGGTTGCGGCTCGCTGATCGTCGGGGGCGGTTCGCCGGGCGGTGGCAGCTACAGTGGCAGCCAGACCCGTGCCGATGCGGCCATTACCTCCCGGATCAACACCCGTTTTGTGAATGACAGCCTGGTCAGGGCCCTGGATATCCGGGTCAGTACCAATCAGGGTGTGGTGACCCTGTCTGGCGAGGTCGACAGCACGGCGGTCGCGGCGCGCGCGGTTGAGCTCGCGCGCACAACCAGTGGTGTCAAGCGGGTGGTCTCCAGGCTGTCGGTGAACCCCTGACGTCACTTTCGCCCGCCGATCTTCCCTTCTCCATGGACTGGTAAATCATGTGTGGCATATGCGGTGAACTGCGCTTTGACGGGGCACGTCCGGACCGGCAGACCCTGCTGAAGATGATGGAACGGCTGGAACGCCGGGGCCCGGATGCCGCGGGTGACTATGCCGATGGTCCGCTGGCCCTGGGGCACCGGCGGCTGTCGATCATCGATCTTTCCGAACGCTCCAACCAGCCGCTGGTCGATCCCGAGCTGGGACTGGTGCTGGTGTTCAACGGGACTATCTACAACTACCCGGAACTCAGGGACCAGCTGCGCGCCAAGGGCTACCGGTTTTTCACCAGTGGCGACAGCGAGGTCATCCTGAAGGCCTATGCCGAGTGGGGCGAGGACTGCCCGCAGCAGCTGCATGGCATGTTCGCCTTTGCCATCTGGGACACCCGCAGGCAGACCCTGTTTCTTGCCCGCGACCGCTTTGGTATCAAGCCCCTGTACTACAGCATCACCCCGCGCGGGCTGCGTTTCGCCTCGACCAGCAGCGCACTGCTGCAGGCCGGCGATGTCGAGACCCGCATCGACCCGGTGGCCCTGCATCACCATCTGACCCTGCACGCCGTCGTGCCGGCACCGCGCACCCTGCTGCGCGGGCTGCGCAAGCTGGCACCGGCGCACAGCCTCAGCTTCCAGAGCGATGGCCGCAAGCAACTGCGGCGCTACTGGCAGCTGGACACGCAGCCGCGTACTCCGGAGCTGAGTGAGTGGGAGTGGATCGAGGCGATCCACGAGGCGCTGAAAAAGGCAGTCGAGCGGCGCCGCACTATCGCGGACGTGCCGGTCGGCATCCTGTTATCGGGGGGGCTGGATTCCAGCCTGCTGGTCGCCCTGCTGGCGGAGGTGGGTGGTGGAGACCTGTTCACCTTTTCCGTGGGTTTCGAGGACCAGCCGGAAGAGCAGGGGCACGAATTCGAATATTCGGATCTCGTGGCGGAGCTGTACCAGACCCGGCACCAGCGCTTTTCGATCCCCAACGAGGAGGTACTCGCGCGCCTGCCGGAGGCGGTCGACAACATGTCCGAGCCCATGGTCGGGCAGGATGCCGTGGCCTTCTATCTGCTGGGCGAGCGCGTCTCCCGGGAGGTCAAGGTGGTGCAAAGCGGGCAGGGTGCCGATGAGGTGTTCGCCGGCTATTTCTGGTATCCACAGATGCAGGCGGCGCAGGGCAGTGACCTGGAGCGGTTTCGGCCGCGCTATTTCGACCGCAGCCACGAGGAACTGCTGGACACGGTCGAGCCCCGCTACCACGGGCCCGACTACACCTCGCCCCGGGTCGAACAGGGGCTGAAATTCACCGCGGCAGAGCGCTTCCTGAACCGGGTGCTGGCCTTTGATGTCACCACACTGATTGTGGATGACCCGGTCAAGCGGGTCGACAACATGACCATGGCGTGGGGGCTGGAGGCGCGCGTGCCGTTTCTCGATCACGAACTGGTCGAGCTCGCCATCCGGATGCCGCCCGAGATCAAGCTCAAGGCGGACGGCAAGCACCCGCTCAAGGTGATTTCACGGGGCCTGCTGCCGGACAGGGTGATCGACCGCCCCAAGGGCTACTTTCCGGTGCCGGCGCTGAAATACGTACGCGGTGAGGTGCTGGAATTCACCCGCGGGGTCCTGTGTACCAGGGCCTGCCGGGAGCGCGGGCTGTTGAACCCGCAGTACGTGGAAAAATTGCTGGACAGTCCGGAGCAGCACCATACGCCGATCCTGGGCAACAAACTCTGGCACCTGGCCTTGCTGGAGTTCTGGCTACAGCGCAATGTGGATGCGATATCCCTGTGATTAGTATTATTAGTAAGGGCGCGCTCTGATCAATTATTATCCCGTCACCCCGGCGAAGGCCGGGATCCAGTAACCGACTGAATTTTATGAACTGGATTCCGGAACTCCGCTGTGCTCAGGCCGGAATGACGACACATCAGGGGTTCCCTAAGTAGAATTTTGATATCCATGTAGGCTCGGAACAGATTGTTGACCGTAGAGTGTCAGGGTATGCCGGTAAACACGCAAGGTTTCCGTATCCTTGATTTTCTTTGGCAACGATAAATCTACACCGTCCTGATCTGTATAATTGGTACTCTACGCCCTCCGCGTCTCTCGGCAATTGCTGCCTGCATTGCTCTATCTCCTCCATCCCTGGAGTCGTGCGGTGAATGGTTTTTTTACTAACAAGAGGAAAAGTAACATGGACATCATGGAACGCATCGACAAGGCGGTGAAGGACAACCCCGTCATCATCTTCATGAAGGGTTCTCCCCAGATGCCACAGTGCGGTTACTCAAGCCGTACGGCACAGGCCCTGATGGCCTGCGGAGAGGAGTTCGCGCATGTCAATGTGCTGGCCGATCCGGAGGTCTTTGAGAACCTGCCGCGTTACGCCAACTGGCCGACCTTTCCCCAGGTCTATATCAACGGTGAACTGATCGGGGGCTGTGATATCACCCTCGAGCTCTACCAGAAGGGCGAACTGCAGAAGTTGGTCAAGGATGCGGTATCCAAGGGCGTTGCCTGAGACCTCATTGCTCGTGACGGGTGCGCTGTGCGCACCCGTCGGGGTGATCAAGGAAAAGTCTGATCAAGCCGTCATTCGGGCGAAGCATAGCGGAGACCCGGAATCCAGTCGTTTGTAATCAGGCAGTTATTGGATTCCGGCCTTCACCGGTATGACAAAAGTTGAGTTAATCAGGCCTTCCCTAGTTCGCTTCGAGCTTCAGCAATTCTTCCAGGATGTCCGTCATCAGCTGCTGACCTTTCTCGGTCATTTTTTCGGTCAACTTGTCGGCATCACGTTCGCCTTCGACCAGGGGACGAATACGGCCTGCCAGGATACTCATATCGCCGCCGGCCGCCAGCATCTGCTTGGCCATATTGGCGATGATCTGCAGGGCCTGGGCGTTGCCCGTGCGCGAGGCATGCACCAGGCCGGCAATCCCGGGCGCGGCCAGGCTGGAGTCGAAGTCGGCCTGCAGGTCGGGTAGCGTGCTCGGGTCCTGCAGGCCACGCAGGATGGACTCGACGATCACCCGGTCCTCATCGTCGAGACCCAGCAGGATCGACTCATCGCGCTTGCCGGACATGATGTCGCGGATGGCGGCGACGAGTTGGGTCCAGTCGTTCTGCTCCGCCTGCTGCAGGACCTGTTCCAGGTCGGGCACCGAGCCGGGGTTGTTGCAGTGCATCACCACGCGGTGGATCAGTCCGGCGTGAGATTGCAGGATCTGTTCGTCAAGTTCGGGCGTATCGCTCATGGTGTATCGGCCTCGTCATAGACAGTTTCGGATGACAGTGGTGTCACGATGCCGCCACTGTATTCATGCCAGCGGTTGATAATATTGCAGAACAGGTCCGCGGTGCGTTCCGTGTCGTATACCGCGGAATGTGCCTGGTCGCTGTCCCACTCGATACCCGCGGCCCGGACGGCACGCGCCAGCACTGTCTGGCCATAGGCCAGTCCGGCCAGTGTCACGGTGTCGAAGGTGCTGAACGGATGGAAGGGATTGCGCTTGATCCCGGTGCGGTTCACCGCCGCATTCAGGAAACCGAGGTCGAACGCCGAATTGTGTCCCACCAGGATGGCCCGGTTGCAGCGGCTCTCCCGGACGGCCTGCCGCACCGGCTTGAAAATGGCCTCGAGTGCCTCATACTCCGGTTTCGCAAAGCGGAAGGGGTGATAGGGATCGATGCCGGTGAACTCGAGTGATTCCTGGTCCAGGTTGGCGCCGGGGAACGGTTCGACATGACAGGCGTAGGTCTCTTCCCGCTGGATGTGGCCCTGGTCATCGATTGCGAGCGTGACCGCGGCGATTTCCAGCAGGGCATCGCGTTTGGCATTGAAGCCGGCGGTTTCGACATCGACAACAACCGGCAAAAATCCGCGGAATCGCCGTGACATGGGGGACTTGTCATTCAGTTCAGACATCATTCAAGCATACCCAATCATCCGGTGTATTGCGAAACTGCTGTCGTGCCCTTGCAATGTATAGCGCGGATTGTAGTAAGCTCGACAGTGTTTTTATCAAAAACCCCGCCAGCTGTATTTTTATTAACGTACCAGCGAGGAAACGCTGCGTGACCCGGAAAATCATCCAGTCAAACCGTCTGACTTGCCTGCTGCTGGCGGCCCTGTTGTGTTGCATGCAGGCTGTTTATGCGGACAGCAAGGCCTCGAAACAGCGCGGGCTGTTGTGGGAGATCAGCAAGCCTGGCATGGTGCCGGGCTATCTGTTCGGGACGATTCACTCCGCAGACCCGGAGGTGCTGCGGTTGAGCGGGATAGTCCAGCAGGCCCTCGATGACGCCAGCCGTGTCGTGCTGGAAGTCTTGATGGACAGGGACTCCATGATCTACACCAGTACGGCCATGCTGCTGACCGACGGGCGCCTGCTGTCGGCCATTCTGGGCGAGGACCTGTTTGCGCAGACGGCGGCCGCGATGCAGGCGCGCGACATTCCCGAGGTGGTGCTGGAGCGCATCAAGCCGTGGGCGGTCGCCATTACGCTGGCCATGCCGCCCACTGTGACGGGCCAGGTACTGGACCTGACGCTGTACCAGTTTGCCGAGGAAAATAGCAAGCCGGTCTATGGATTGGAGACGATCCATGAACAACTGGATGTATTCGAGGGGCTGTCGCTAAACGACCAGGTTGCCCTGCTCCAGGATGCCGTGGAACAGTTCCACGGCATCGATGCCCTGCATGCGGATCTGCTTGCAGCCTACAAGCGCCGGGACCTGGCGGCCCTGGTGGCGCTGAATGAATCGGCCATGAAGACCGGTGACCAGCGCCTGGCCCGCGATTTCCAGCAGCGCCTGATCCTCGATCGCAACCGGCGCATGGCGGAGCGCATGCAGGAACACCTGGAGGCGGGGGGTGCCTTTATTGCCGTGGGGGCGCTGCACCTGCCGGGTGAGCAGGGCCTGCTCGAGTTGCTCGAGCAACAGGGTTATTCGGTCAGGGTGGTCTATTAGGTTTCCCCGGGCGGCTTCCGCGCCCGCACGGCGCTGGCTTCAGGTTTCGCCCTAACGTGCGAGGTACTTTTCTTTGCCCCGCCAAAGAAAAGGGTCCCGCCGTACGGGCGCGGGAGCCCGTATAAATCAAGTACCTCGCCTGTCAGTGCGAAAACTGACACCCGGAATCCAGTTACTGTTTATCAACGTGTACTGGATTCCGGCATTCGCCGGAATGACGGACGATGAGTAAATCAGACCTTCTTTGAGTCCTGTTCCCGGTCGGGCGGGCGCGCAAGCCCGCATTACTCCCTGATACGCCAGTGTAGCGTCTTCCCGGCGTACAGCGGGACGACACTCGAATCCCCGAGCGTGTAGCTGTCCGGTATCTGCCAGTCGGCCTTTTCCAGGGTGAGGGTGTCGGTGTTCGGCGCCAGGCCGTAGAAGGCCGGTCCATGCCGGCTGGCGAAGCCTTCCAGCCGGTCCAGGGCATTGGCCTCTTCGAAGGCCTGGGCATAGAGTTCCAGGGCGGCATGGGCGGTATAAATGCCGGCGCAGCCGCAGGCCGATTCCTTGTGTTCGCGGACATGTGGTGCACTGTCGGTGCCGAGGAAGAACCGGGTGCTGCCGCTGGAGGCCGCCTCCAGCAGTGCCTCGCGGTGGGTCTCGCGCTTGAGTAGCGGCAGGCAATAGGCGTGCGGGCGGATGCCACCCCTGAACATGGCGTTTCTGTTCAGCAGCAGGTGGTGTGCGGTGATGGTCGCGGCAACCGTGTCCGGTGCCGTCTGCACGAATGCGACCCCGTCACGGGTGGTCACGTGTTCCAGCACAATCCGGAGCTGCGGGTAGCGGTCCACCAGGGGTTGCAGGTGACGCTCGATGAACACGGCCTCGCGGTCAAACACATCGACGTCGCTGTCGGTGACCTCGGCGTGCACCAGCAGGGGGAGGCCGACCTCCACCATGGCCTCGAGGGCGGCATAGGTATTGCTGATCCGGGTGACCCCCGCATCGGAGTGGGTGGTCGCCCCGGCCGGGTAGAGCTTGACAGCGTGGATATGGTCACTCTGTTTTGCCCGCCGGATTTCCCCGGCTGTGGTGTTGTCGGTCAGGTACAGGGTCATCAGGGGCGTGAAGCCGGAGCCTGCCGGTGCGGCCGCCAGTATGCGCTCCCGGTAGGCGAGTGCCTGTTCCGTGGTGGTGACCGGCGGGTTCAGGTTCGGCATGATGATGGCGCGTTTGAACTGGCGCGCGGTGTGCGGGACCACCTGCTGCAATGCCGCGGCGTCGCGGACATGCAGGTGCCAGTCATCGGGCCGGATCAGGGTCAGTTCCATGACTGCTCCAGGACGCCCTGCTGCAGCAGCAGGTTCAGGGTATAGCGTACCCCGAAGCCGGTGGTGTCCGTCGGGATGTGTCCCAGGCCGCCCTTACGGTGGCTGGCCGCCAGGTCCACGTGAATCCAGTCGATATTGCCATCGACAAAGCGGTTAAGAAACCGCGCGGCCAGTATGTGGTCGGCCTCGCCTTCCAGGGTGCACTGCTTGGTGTCGGCAAGGGTCGACTTGAGGTCATCGTCGAAATCCTTGTCGAGTGGGAATGGCCAGACCCGTTCGCCGCTGTCCCGCCCTGCCGTTGTCAGGACGGCATGCAGTGCGTCCCGGTTGCTGAATACACCGCTGTAGCGTGAGGACAGGGAGTAGATGCAGGCGCCTGTCAGGGTGGCATAGTCGATCAACAGCTGCGGTTTTTCCTTGCAGGCCAGCGCCAGGGTGTCGGCCAGCACCATGCGGCCCTCGGCATCGGTGTGAATCACCTCGATAGTGGTGCCGTTGCTGGCAGTCACCACGTCATTGGGCTTGTAGGCCTTGCTGCCGATATGGTTTTGCGCCAGTGCCAGCCAGCAGTCAATCGGATGTTCCAGCCCCAGGCGCGTCAGTGCCAGCAGGGTCCCCAGGGCCACGGCGCTGCCCTGCATATCCTCATGCATGCCGTTCATGTAACGGGCCGGCTTGACGTTCACGCCACCGGTGTCAAAGCAGATACCCTTGCCGACCAGGGCCAGGCGCTTGCCACCGCGACCGGCCGGGCGATAGCGCAGATGCACGATGCCGGCGTCATCGACCGGGCTGGCCTGGGCGACCGCGAGAAAGGCGCCGGCCTTCCGGCGGGCCAGTGCGCGGGTGTTCAGGAAGTCCATTTTCCAGCCTTCATCAGCGGCCAATTGGCTGACAAACTCGCGGTAGTGCGTCGGGGTCAGTTCGTTGGCGGGCAGGGCGGACAGCCAGCGCGTCAGGTGATTGCCGATACTCTCCGCCTGTACCTGAGCGAGGTCCACCGGTTGTGCCAGTCCATAGACATCGATTCGCTTCAGCGCAGCGGGTTTATCGGCGTCCGACTTGTAGCTGGGCATCGGGCATACCGACGCCAGGATGGCCGCGCTCAAGGACTCGGCAATGCGCGCTGCTGTCGGTTGTTCAAAGCCGACGATATGCAGCAGCACGGCAGCGGGGTCCTGCACCCGCAATTCGGCGGCGATCTTGCGCGCGCTGCTCAGGAGTTCGAAGTGGCTGCTGTCGGGTTCAACGGTTTGCAGGATGACGCGGGTGGCCATTGTGTTAGGCAGGTCGGTCAGTAACTGACAGGCGTGTTTGTCCTTGCGCTTGCGACGCTGGAAGCGTGTCTTCAGTACATCCGCATAGGCCAGCCGTTCCCAGTGGGGCTTGCGCGGTGCGTGCGGCAGCATTATCACGGCCACCCTGAAGCCGTCGATGCGTCGGGTGTCGGCGTCCTTTGTGTGTTGATTTATTTTGATATTTTCGGTGTATCGATAGGGGATATCCATGCTATTTGCCTTGACCTGTTAACGCAAAACACAGATCATATCGCGCTTGTTGTATTACGGATACTGCTGTTTCCTTTGTATACAGCAAGCTGGAAGCCCGCTACGGCCATTCGAGGCGGTAGCGGGGTAATCCCGGCGCATTGGCCGTGCGCAAAACATCCAAAAGACGTCATACATGACGAAGGCATGAAACGGACACTATGAAGGTTGCTGATAAAAAACGCTTGTTACGCGAAATGTTGTTTGCCCGGCGCTTCGAGGAGCGCTGTTACGAGTCCTACGTCGAACGTAACATCGGCGGGTTTCTGCATCTTTATTCCGGCGAGGAGGCCTGTGCCCATGGTGTACTGGAGGCCGCGGACTTCGATAACGACTATGTGATCACCAGTTACCGCGATCACATCCATGCCATCAAGTGGGGCGCCGATCCCAGGAAAGTGATGGCGGAGCTGTATGCCAAGGAGACCGGCGTCAGCAAGGGGCGCGGCGGTTCCATGCATCTCTTCGACGTCAACAACCGTTTCATGGGTGGTTATGCCCTGGTCGGCGGCCCGTTTCCGCTGGCAGCCGGTATCGCCAAGGCCATCCAGATGAAGCGGGGCAAGGAGATCAGCATCTGTTTTCTCGGCGATGCCGCCAACAACCAGGGCACCTTCCATGAGTCACTCAACATGGCCAAGCTCTGGAACCTGCCGGTGCTGTATGTGTGTGAAAACAACCTCTACGGTATCGGTACCCGCATCGACCGCTCCACGGCCGTGGTGGACCAGTACAAGCGGGTGTCGGCCTATAACATCCCGTCGGCCCAGGAAGACGGTCAGGATGTCGAGAAGGTTTACAAGGCGGCAACCAAGGCCATCAAGCACGTGCGCTCCGGCAAGGGCCCCTATTTTCTCGAGCTGATGACCTACCGCTATCGCGGCCACTCGATGTCGGACTCCAATGCCTACCGCGCCAGGGCGGAGGAACGCATGTGGAGTAAACGTGATCCGATCATCATGCTCCGTGATCGTCTGATCGAGAACGGTCAACTGACCAAGAAAGAATACACGGAAATGGATACCGAGATCCTGGACCAGATCGAAAACGAGGTGATTGCCTATGCCAACGAGTCGCCCGAACCGCATGTCTCGGAAGTCGGGCGCTATGTCCTTGCAGAGAATGACCCGTGGGTCAGGGGCGGGGTGCAATAAAATGGCAGAAATCATGTTCTGGGAGGCGGTGCGACGCGCCCATGACGAAGAACTCGCTAATGATCCGATGGTGCTGGTCATGGGCGAGGATGTCGGTGTTGTCGGCGGCACCTACAAGGCGACGCTGGGGCTGTACGACAAGTACGGCGAAGACCGGGTCATCGATACGCCTATTTCAGAAAACGGTTTTACCGGCCTGGGTATCGGCGCCTCCTTCGTGGGTGTGCGACCCATTATCGAGATCATGTCGGTGAACTTCGCCTGGCTGGCGATGGACCAGATATTCAACACCGCGGCCAAGGTGCGCTACATGTCAGGTGGCCAGCTGGAGGCGCCGGTGGTGATACGTTCACCCGGCGGTACCGCACACCAGCTGGGTTCGCAGCACTCGGCCCGCATGGAGAAGGTCTTCATGGGGATTGCCGGTTTGCGCGTGGCCACACCGTCAAACCCGCGCCAGGCCTACGGTCTCCTGAAGTCGGCGGTGCGCTGCAATGACCCGGTGATCATCTACGAACACGAACTCATGTATAACATGAAGGGCGAGGTGCCTGAACAGGAATACTTTCACCCGCTGGAAGGTTCCGAGATTGTCAGGCCGGGGCGTGATGTGACCCTGTTTGGCTACAATATCTCCGTGCACTGGTGCCTGCAGGCGGCCGACCTGTTGTCCAGCCATCATGGCATCGAAGCCGAGGTTATCGACCTGTATGCGCTGAGCCCGCTGGACCGTGCGGGAATCCGCGACTCGGTCACGCGCACCCATCGCGTGGTCATCGTGGAAGAGGCCGAGCCGATGGTGGGTGTGGGCGCCGAAGTGATGGCGATCATCAATGAAGAATGTTTCTTCGAACTGGATGCCGCACCGGTCCGGGTTTCCGCGCTGAACATGCCGATTCCCTACAACCACTCGCTGGAGAAGGCGGTGCTGCCGGATGCCAATGACGTGGTCGAGGCAGTGCGCGGCATGTTCGGCGTTTAGCCGGTATTGTGAATAAACATTCACCGCAGAGACGCAAAGAACGCAGAGAACATAAAAACAAGGATTGCAAAAATACTTTCGAAGGTGGTGACCCGTTCGAGTGCATTTGACTGATAGTTCTTGGTTCTTGACATTCTTAATGCTCTTGACTTTCTTTGCGTCCTTTGCGTCTCTGCGGTGAGAACTGATTTCCTACAAGGAACGGCGTTTCATGTCTGAACCCTATGTAATCAAGATGCCCCAGCTTTCCGACACCATGACAGAAGGTGTCGTCGTCAGCTGGGAGAAGAATATCGGCGATAAAATCAAGCGTGGTGACATCGTCGCCACGGTGGAGACTGACAAGGCCATCATGGATGTGGAGGTTTTCCGTGACGGTTTTCTTTCAGGCCCGATTGCACCGGTGGACGCCGTGGTCGCGGTGACCCATGCGATTGGCTACCTGGTTGATTCGCCCGATGACGTGGTGCACGACGAGGCGGAACTGGTCTCGGCGGAGCCGGTCGAAACGGCGCCGGCCGCAGCGCCGGTCGCAGCACCAGCCCCGGCAGCGCCATCGCGGCCAACGGCTGCGCCCCAGGCCACCACGGCTGCCGCCGGCAGTGCGGCCCCGGCAGCGCGCCCGCAGGGTGGCAAGGCCTCGCCGCTGGCGCGCAAGCTGGCCGGTCAGGTCAATGCCGATCTCGATCGCTTGAGTGGCAGTGGCCCGGGTGGTGTGATCACCGTGGCCGACATCCAGCGGGCACCCGCGGCGTACGAGGTTGCCGTTCCCGGCAAGGGCCGCCCCATGAGGTCGATGGAGAAGGCCATCGCACGCGCCATGTCAGCCTCGCTCACCATGCCGACCTTCCGGATGAGTTCCCATATCCACCTGCAGACTCTGATGACGGCCGCCAAGCAGCACAGCGTATCGGTGACCGTGGCGATTGCGCGCGCCTGTGCGCTGGCCATGAAGGAACATCCGAAGCTGAACTGGTGTTACCAGCCGGAGGAAAAGCTGATTGAACGCGAGCAGGTCGACATCGGCATGGCGGTGGCAGCCGACGATGGCGGACTGGTTGTGCCCATCCTGCGCAATGTCGAATCACGCGACCTTGAAGACCTGAACAACGACTGGAAGGACCTGGTGGCACGTGCGCGCACCCGCCACCTGAACCCGGAGGAATTCACCGGGGCCACCTTCCAGGTATCGAATATGGGTATGTTCGATGTCAGCTACTTCAACGCAATTGCCACGCCGGGACTGGCGGCCATCCTGGCCATCTCATCCAATACCGAGAAGGGCAGCGCCTTTACCATCACGGCGGACCACCGCGTCATCAACGGGGCGGATGTCGCGAAATACCTCTATACCCTGAAGGGCCTGATCGAGCAGCCATTCGACTGGATGGGACCGGGCGGCCCGGCCATACCCGCGGGTGACTGGGACTACGACGTGGTGGTCATCGGTGGCGGACCCGGCGGGGAAGACTGTGCGCGTGACCTGGTTGGCCAAGGCCTGAAGGTCGCCCTGATCAACGACTCACCCTTTCCGGGTGGCGAATGCCTGTGGCGTGGCTGTATCCCGTCCAAGGCCTGGCGGGCAGCGGCCGATCGCCTGCGCGACCGCGCCGAGGATGCACACCTCGGTGTGACCGGGACCAGCAAGGCCCGGCTGGTCTGGAAGGAACTCGAGAACACCCGGCGTGGCGTCCTGGAGACCCGCGGCGGCATGGCGCTCAAGACCGACAAGGGCGTCAGGATCGTCTACATACACGGTTTCGGGCAGTTTGTTGACGACCATCACGTGGCCATTCATACCTCCACCAACCAGGATGACCCGCACACTCGCGCGGCCATCCCGACGGCCAAACCGGAGAAGACCATCAGTTTCGGCTGTGCCGTGATTGCCACCGGCGCACCGCCGTTCGTACCGCCAATCCCGGGGGCCAGGGAAGGCCTGGAAACTAGCGGCGTACTGACTTCGGACACCGTGTGGGCCCTGGAGAGCCCGCCGAAGAAACTCGCCGTGATCGGCGCCGGCGCCATCGGCGTGGAAATGGCGCAGATCTTCCAGGACTTTGGCAGCAAGGTCACCCTGCTGGAGGCACAGGAGCGCATCCTGGCCGAGGTCGAGCCCGAGATCGCGCAGAACCTGGAGGCGATCCTTGTCGACGAGCCGCGCCTGGACCTGCAGACATCTGCCGTGGTGAACCGGATCTCCGGCAGGCCGGGCGCGATGAAGCTCGCCTACACCGATGCGGAAGGCAAGAAACGTACCCTCACCGTGGACCGTGTCATCATGGCGACCGGCAAGCGTCCGGCCCTGGACGAACTGAACCTGGAGGCTGCGGGCGTGGCCAGCACGGCCGGGATTGTCACGGCCGATGCCCGCTGCCGTACCAGCGTGCCGCATATCTTTGCCCTGGGTGACGTCATCGGCGGCCTGATGCTGGCGCACACGGCCGCGCAGCAGGGGCGGGTCACGGCGGCCACCCTGCTCGGCGAGAATATGAAGTACGATCAGGACAAAGACTGTGGCGTCATCTTCAGCCGGCCCCAGGCCGCCTTCGTGGGCCTCTCGGTCACGCAGGCGAAGGAGCGGGGCATCGATGCCGTGGAGGTGAAGGTGCCGATGAATATCGACGCCAAGGCGATGATCAATAACGAGATCCACGGCATGATCAAGATCGTTGCGGACAAGACCACGCACCGCGTGCTGGGCGTGCATTTCCTGGCGGACCACGCGGACACCCTGATCGGCGAGGCCGTGATGATGGTCTCCGGTAACCTGACACTGGAGCAGGTGGGCGAGGCGATCCACCCGCATCCGACCCAGACCGAGCTGTTTGGCGACATGGCGCGCCGCCTGCTGTCACGCCTGCGCCGCAGCCGCAAAAAGGCGAAGGCCTGAAACACATTATTCACCGCAGAGACGCAGAGAACACAGAGAACTCTTAAAGATAAAATAGTGTGGAATAATCAAATCATCATTGATCAATCTATGATTGTTTATATGCCACGTCATTGCGAGCGTAGCGAAGCAATCTCCTGATAATGATAGTACGCTTAATGAGTGAGAGATTGCTTCGACGCTTCGCGCCTCGCAATGACGAATCAACCAGAATATTCTTCTTTATCTCTGCGTTCTCTGCGTCTCTGCGGTGAAATTTATTATCCAAATGGACCCTGACTATGTCTGATATCAAGAAAGTGGTGCTGGCCTATTCGGGCGGGCTCGATACCTCGGTCATTCTGAAATGGCTGGAGGAGACCTACGCTTGCGAGGTGGTGACCTTCACCGCGGATATCGGCCAGGGCGAGGAAATCGAGCCGGCGCGCGCCAAGGCGGCGGCGATGGGTGTCAGTGAGATCTATATCGAGGATCTCACGGAGGAGTTCGCGCGCGACTACGTGTTCCCGATGTTCCGCGCCAATACTATCTACGAGGGGGAATACCTGCTGGGCACCTCGATCGCCCGCCCCTTGATCAGCAAGCGCCTGGTGGAGATCGCCCGCGAGACCGGTGCCGATGCCATTGCTCACGGCGCCACCGGCAAGGGTAACGACCAGGTGCGTTTCGAACTTGGCGCCTATGCACTCAATCCGGATATCAGGATCATCGCACCCTGGCGCGAGTGGGAACTGGGTTCACGCGAGACCCTGCTGGCCTATGCCGAGAAGCACGGCATCCCGGTTGAACACAAGCAGGGCAAGAAGTCGCCCTATTCCATGGATGCCAATCTGCTGCATATATCCTATGAAGGGGGCATCCTCGAGGACCCCTGGGCCGAGCCCGAGGAAGACATGTGGCTGTGGACGGTGTCCCCGGAAAAGGCGCCGGATGAACCGGTCTATATCGAGCTCGGTTTCGAACGTGGCGATGTCGTGGCGATAAACGGGGAGTCCATGAGCCCGGCCCGGGTGATGGAGACGCTCAACTCGCTGGGCGGTGCCAACGGTATCGGCCGTGCCGACATCGTAGAGAACCGCTATGTCGGTATGAAATCGCGCGGTTGTTACGAGACCCCGGCCGGCACCATCCTGCTGAAGGCGCACCGTGCCATCGAGTCGCTGACCCTGGACCGCGAGGCCGCGCACCTGAAAGACGAGTTCATGCCGCGTTATGCCTGCCTGGTCTACAACGGGTACTGGTGGAGTCCGGAACGCAGGCTGTTGCAGCAAATGATCGATGCCTCGCAGGAGCACGTGAACGGCGAGGTGCGGCTCAAGCTCTACAAGGGCAATGTCGTCCTGGTCGGTCGCCGCTCGGCCACCGACAGCCTGTTCGACGAGCGCATTGCCACCTTCGAGGAAGACGAGGGCGCCTATAATCAGAAAGACGCCGAAGGCTTCATCAAGCTCAATGCCCTGCGCATGCGCATCGCGGCGCGGCGTAACAAGTAAAGGCGAACGGCTGCCAGAGCGCACTCCCCGATCAGGGCTACCGCCATCGAGGATCGTGTTTCTCACCGGCACCGAATCCATTCACTGACTGCTCTCAGCTGCGAGGGCGAAACGGGGGTATATAATGCGACTGCTCCATACCATGCTGCGCGTTGGCGACCTGGAACGCTCGATTGATTTCTATACCCAGGTGCTGGGGATGAAATTGCTGCGCCAGAAAGACTACCCGGACGGGAAATTCACCCTGGCCTTTGTCGGCTATGGCGACGAGTCCGACAGCACCGTCATCGAACTGACCTACAACTGGGATACCGACCACTATGACCTGGGGGAGGGCTATGGCCATATCGCCATCGAGGTCGATGATGTCTATGTTGCGGTCAGGGAACTGCAGTCACGCGGCGGCAAGGTCATCCGCGATGCCGGACCGATGAATGCCGGTACCACCATTATTGCGTTTATCGAGGATCCGGACGGCTACCCCATCGAATTGATTGGCAAGAAACACTAGGCGGCCGCTGCGTCCCTTATGTTTAAGACGGGCAGCGGCGTGGCAGCTGATCAGTTTTTGCCCATAAAAGGCAGCGGGATCTCAAGGAAGATTGCCGCGACCGCGGCGACGATGATGACTACAGCGATCACGCTGATCACCAGCAAGTGGCGTTCATAGGAAAGCATGCTTGTTTATCCCCCTGTTTTGATATCTTGATCGTCGTGCGCGACCTAGGACGACACCAGATTACTGTATCGGGGAGGCGTTGACAAATTACCAGGGTCCGGTCATTGCCCCGTGGTCGCTTCTTTCCCGAACAGCTGCAGGGCGTTGGTCAGCCGCAGTTTTTCTTCCAGTTCGGGCGGCAGGACCTTCAGCCAGGTCCGGTGAAAGCCCAAGAAGCGACCGTACTGCTGCCAGCCGCTATCCGCTTCATCCCAGCTGTCGAGGCGTTCCACGGGCCACACCGGGTCTGAGCCGACCAGGAAGCGGTCCGGGTAGCGTTCAACGAGCTGGCGCCACTCCGGCAGGAGTTGGCCGTCCTTGTCGGTTATGGGATTGTCCACATAACGCCAGGGATCGCGTGCCGAGAGTTCGGTCCAGACAGCCGGGCAGGCGGCCATGACGTCGGTGACCTGTCCGGGTGTGAGGACGGCACCGGCATGTGCCCAGATGATTTTCAATTCGGGATGCGAACGGCACAGTGCGTCCAGGTGCTGTGGCTGGCTGTATTCCGTGTGCAGCAACAGCGGGATATCGTAGTCGACAGCGAGCTTCACCAGGCCGCTGATGACCGGTGTCTCCCAGGCCGGGGTAAATCCGCTGATCAGGTGCAGTTCGCCAATGCCATGCCAGCGGCCGCTGGCAAGCGCACTGCGAGCACGCTCCAGGACGGTCTTGTCGAAGGCCCAGGTCGACCAGTCGCCGGGGGTCTGGTAGGGGCTCCATATCGGGATAATGCGTTGCGGCGCTAGCTGCTGGAGCTTCAGGGCATATTCTGCGGGCGTACCGATAACCAGTGCCAGCTCGACGTTATTGTCCAGGAGGATCCGGATGGCCGCCTCGGCTGATGTGACCTCCTCCTGGTTCCACTTGTAATGCACATGGACATCGGCGAGAGGTGGAAGCGCCCGCGCCTGTAGCGGCAGCGACAGCAGCAATACCAGCAAGGTGCCTTGCACGACGGGCCGCATGTGTCGCTGCCGTTTCAGCTTCCCCGGGGGGCAGGCGCCCGATAGCAAGCGCCGCTTTGTTCAGCTACTTGAACAGGTATTGCTGCTGACCGGAATAAGGGGTAAGCGGCACGGGCGCAGGGGAGCCGCCGGTGCGAGGGGGCTGTGGCGCCTTGCTGGCCTCTTCGAGTTTCTTGATGCGTTGTTTCAGGCGCTCGATTTCAGCGGCATCGGGATCGGCTGCGGGTGCACCATAGGCCGGGGCGCCGCCATAGCCACCCGGGGCGCCGCCATAGCCACCCGGGGCGCCGCCATAGCCACCCGGGGCGCCGCC
Organism: Gammaproteobacteria bacterium; assembly: GCA_029864225.1. Taxonomy (GTDB): domain Bacteria; phylum Pseudomonadota; class Gammaproteobacteria; order UBA9214; family UBA9214; genus CAMYJZ01. The sequence continues at coordinate 18,169 of JAOTTU010000021.1, forward strand.
ATAGCCACCCGGGGCGCCGCCATAGCCACCCGGGGCGCCGCCGTAGCCACCCGGGGCGCCGCCGTAGCCACCCGGGGCACCGCCGTAGCCACCCGGGGCACCGCCATAGCCACCCGGGGCGCCGCCATAGCCACCC
>JAOTTU010000156.1 GCA_029864225.1 Gammaproteobacteria bacterium
ACCGTTGTAGTCCAGCCACTCGGCATAGGGACCGAAGTCGGAACCCACCGTCCCCATCGGCAGGGGATCACCCCCGAGCAGCTTGAGGTTGTAGGCGATATTACCGGCGCAGCCGCCGAACTCACGGCGCATCTCGGGCACATGGAATGCCACGTTCAGGATATGCACCTTGTCGGGCAGGATATGGTTTTTGAACCTGTCCTTGAACACCATGATAGTGTCATAGGCGAAGGAACCACAGATCAGTGCTGACATAGCAAGTACCCCTTAGCGTATTCTTTACTTTATAGACCACACGCAGGCGCGCCGCCCGTGTAGCGGCTACCCGGTGCTCACGTTCAGTTTACCAGCACCAGCAGCCAGATCAGGCCTGCATTGACCAGTGCAATCAGGACGGCCGCCGAGCCGATATCCTTTGCGCGCCCCGCCAGTTCGTGGCGCTCGGCACCGACCCGGTCGACCACCGCCTCGATCGCCGAGTTGAGCAGTTCGACCATCAGCACCAGCACCCAGGCCATGACCAGCAGCGCACGCTCGCCGCCGCTGTCGCCCAGCCACACGGCCAGCGGGATCAGGATAAAACTGAGCGCGACCTCCTGGCGAAAGGCCGCCTCGTTCCAGAAGGCGGCAGTCAGGCCCTGCCAGGAATAGCCGGCCGCCCTAAACAGCCGCTTCAGACCGGTGTTGCCGGAGTCGTTTGCCATCAATCGGGGTTTAGCCAGGCCAGTCAAGCGCAGCGCTGATGACGGTGCCTGCCACGGCGGCTTTAGGCGACCGTACCCGACCAGGCCAGATCCAGCTGCTTCGCTGCGCGCACCTCGTCCAGCCGGCGCACTGGCAGGGTATGCGGGGCCTCCTTGAGCAGCTCGGGATTGGTCTCTGCCTCCTGCTTGATCGTCACCATGGCATCCACAAAGGCGTCCAGGTCTTCCTTGCTCTCGGTCTCGGTCGGCTCGATCAGCAGGCACTCGGGCACCAGCAGGGGAAAGTAGGTCGTCGGTGCATGCATATTGTAGTCCAGCAGGCGCTTGGCGAAGTCCATGGCGGTGATACCCAGTTCCTTTTGCTGGCGCTTGAGCGTCACGATGAATTCATGGGTGGCGCGTCGCTCCGGGAATGCCAGGTCAAAACCCGCTTGCGCCAGCCTGACCATCAGGTAGTTGGCATTCAGGGTGGCGAAGTCCGCCACGCGGCGCATGCCTTCATGCCCGAGCATGCGTGCATAGATGTAGGCGCGCATCAGCACGCCGGCATTTCCCATGAAGGCCGACAGGCGGCCGATGCTCTGCGGGCGTACCTCTTCGGTGATCCAGTAATACTCGTCACCGTCATAACCAACGATCGGCACCGGCAGAAACGGCTCCAGGCGCTTGCTGACGCCCACGGGCCCGGCACCCGGACCGCCGCCGCCATGCGGCGTAGAGAAGGTCTTGTGCAGGTTCATGTGGATAACGTCGAAGCCCATGTCGCCGGGACGCACCTTGCCGAGGATGGCATTGAGATTTGCGCCGTCGTAATAGAGCAGGCCGCCGGCCGCGTGGATCACGGCAGCTATCTCCTCGATCCTGCGCTCAAACACGCCCAGGGTGGACGGGTTGGTCAGCATGATGCCGGCCGTATTGGGCCCGACCGCTTCCTTGAGCGCGGCCAGATCGACATCGCCCTGCTTGTCGGTGGGGATCTCCTTCACCTTGTAGCCGCACATGGTGGCCGTTGCCGGATTGGTCCCGTGCGCGGCATCCGGCACCAGGATCTCGGAACGCCCGCTGTCACCACGCGCATCGTGATAGGCACGGATCATTGCCACACCGGTGAACTCGCCCTGGGCACCGGCCGCCGGTGTCAGCGAGACCGCGGGCATGCCGGTCACTTCCATGAGCATCTCCTGCAGCTCGTACATGCAGGCAAGAAACCCCTGCCCCATCGCCTCCGGCGCGTGCGGGTGACGCGCCAGGAACCCCGGCAGCATGGCCAGGGAATTACAGGCGCGCGGGTTGTATTTCATAGTGCAGGAACCCAGCGGGTAGAACTGGGTGTCGATGGAGAAGTTCTTCTGCGACAACCGGGTGTAGTGACGCACCGCCTGCATCTCCGACACCTCGGGCAACAGCGGTGGCTCCGCACGCAGCAGGTTTTCCGGGATATCGGTTGATCCTTCAGCGAGTGCCGGGGCCTGGGCCTGGGCGCACCGGCCTTGACGGGATTGTTCAAATATCAGCATTGCTTGTAAACCTTTCGTTTCAAAATGGTGCGCACTGCGCAACTTATTACCCCTCTCCCTGAGGGAGAGGACCGGGGAGTGCCCGATTAAACGCCGGACATAAAAGGGGAACAATCACAATCCTTATATCCCCTCATCCTAACCTTCTCGGCAACTGCTCCCTGCCTCGCCTAATGCGCCTGCTTTTGGTGCTTTCGGTTCTGGCTCCTGCTTCACTCTACCTCGGACTCCTGCCCTCGGACCTCCAGCATCCCAGTAGGTGTCCCGCAGCACCCAAAAAACGGGCGTAAAGTGCTCGGGATCTCCATGTTCCAGAATGACGCTGTCAGCGGCTACAGCGCCGCCAGTGCCGCCTCGTAGTCCGGCTCGTCGGCGATCTCCGGCACCAGCTGGGTATAGACGACATGGTTGTTTTTATCGAGCACCACGACCGCACGCGCAGTAATCCCGCCCAACGGTCCGCCCGTAATCAGTACGCCATAGTCCTTGGCGAAATTGCGGCTGCGCATCATGGAAAGCGGCACCACGTTGTCGATGCCTTCTGCGCCGCAGAAGCGCCCCTGGGCAAAGGGCAGATCGGCGGAGACCACCAGCATTACCACATCATCACGACCCTTTGCATAGTCGTTGAATTTCTTCGTAGAGATTGCGCAAGTCGGGGTATCCAGGCTGGGCACGATATTGAGGAGCTTTTTCTTGCCATCATAGTCGCCCAGGCTGATGTCATTCAGCTTGCCGTCCACCAGCCGGAAATCCGGCGCCACGCTGCCAACCGCCGGCAGCTCTCCATTGGTGTGTGCTTCATTGCCATGCAAGGTAACTGTTGCCATGATATAAATCCCCCCTCGTCTGATTGCTCAACAATTGTTCAGTAGCTAGGCCATCTTCGGCTTGACCGGGCAGCCAGCCACGGTCTGGGCGCTGATCACGCGGTTCAGATGGTCTGCATACAGTTCGATGTCGGCCGCGGTGCGGGTCTCGGTAGCACAGACCAGCAGGGCATTACCCAGCTCCGGGTAATCCTTCGACAGATCATAGCCCGGTAGCAGGTTATGCGCATACAGGGGCCGCATCACGTCGGCCAGCGGCAGCGAGAAACGCAGGGCCGTCTCGTGGAAACAGGGCCGGTTGAACAGCGGCTCGACGTATTCATTCTCAGTCAACTTCTTGACCAGGGCCAGGGTGTTGGCATGACAGGCGCGCGCGACCCGGGCCAGGCCCTCGGCGCCGAGCAAGGACATGTAGATGGTTGCCGCGGTCACCAGCAGGCCCTGGTTGGTGCAGATATTGGAGGTCGCCTTGGAACGGCGGATGTGCTGTTCGCGCGCCTGCAGGGTCAGGGTGTAGCCGTCACGGTTATCGCGGTCGACAGTGCGACCGACAATGCGCCCCGGTATCTGCCGGACCAGCGCCTGCTTGCAACACATATATCCGAAGTAGGGACCACCGGCGGCCAGCGGCACACCCAGCGGCTGGCCTTCGCCACAGGCGATGTCCGCACCGTTCTCACCCCACTCACCCGGCGGCTTCAGCAATGCCAGCGAGGTCGGGTTGGCGACCGCGATGATCAATGCACCCTGGCGATGCGCCCAGTCGGTGAGCGCATCGACCTCTTCCAGAATGCCGAAGAAGTTGGGGTGCTGGATCACGACGGCGGTGATGTCCTCTCCCTCGAAGTGCTTGAGCGAGTCGGGAACGGTATTGCCGCCTTCGCTGCAGTACGGTACCTCAACCAGTTCGATGCCCTGGTTGTCGACGATGGTGCGCGTGGTCCTGCGGTAGTGCGGGTGGACCGTGGTCGGCACCAGGATGCGGCGCGACCTGGACTTGCGGTTGGCGCGCACCGCCATCAACACCGCCTCGGCCAGTGCCGAGGCACCGTCGTACAGGGAGGCGTTGGAGACATCCAGTGCGGTCAGGCCGGTCATCATGGTCTGGAATTCGTAGATCAGTTGCAGTGTGCCCTGGCTGGCCTCCGCCTGATAGGGGGTGTAGGCACTGTAGAACTCGCCGCGTGTGGTGATCTGCCAAACCGCCGCCGGAATATGATGGTCATAGGCCCCGGCACCCATGAAACACAGGGGGCGACCGTCGGTCTCGGCGCGCTCCATCATGAGGCGGTTGATTTCCTGTTCCGTCATCCCGTCCGGTACACCGGACAATTCACCACAACGCAGGCTTTTCGGGATTTCATCAAACAGGTCTTCGATATCACCTGCGCCAATCGTCGTGAGCATTTCGCGGATATCAGTATCCGTATGGGGTATAAAAGGCATCGTTCTGTATTCTCGCGTCTGGAC
>JAOTTU010000022.1 GCA_029864225.1 Gammaproteobacteria bacterium
GGCCTTGACCGCCACGGTACGCAGGGCATCATCACGGAATTCAATTTCACAGCCCTCCATCTCAAACAGCTTCTCATACTGCTTGGTCAGGGCATTCTTGGGCTCGGTCAGGATCTGGACCAGCGCGTCCTCGTCCAGTTCCTCCAGGGTCGCCACCACCGGCAGGCGGCCGACAAATTCAGGGATCAGGCCGTACTTGATGAGGTCCTCGGGTTCCACGTCGTAGAGGATCTCACCGATCTTGATGTCCTCATCCTTGGTCCTGAGCTCGGCGGCAAAGCCGATGCCGCCCTGTTCGGAACGGCTGCGAATGATCTTGTCGAGACCGGCGAACGCGCCGCCCACGATAAACAGGATGTTGGAGGTATCCACCTGCAGGAATTCCTGCTGCGGGTGTTTGCGCCCGCCCTGTGGCGGCACCGACGCGACCGTGCCCTCGATCAGCTTCAGCAATGCCTGCTGCACGCCTTCACCGGAGACATCCCGGGTAATCGACGGGTTGTCGGACTTGCGCGAGATCTTGTCAATCTCGTCGATGTAGACGATTCCCGTCTGGGCCTTGTCGACATCGTAATCACATTTCTGCAGGAGTTTCTGGATGATGTTCTCGACATCCTCACCAACGTAGCCGGCCTCTGTGAGCGTGGTGGCATCGGCGATGGTGAACGGTACATTCAGCAGACGTGCCAGGGTTTCCGCCAGTAGTGTCTTGCCTGAACCGGTCGGCCCGATCAGCAGGATATTACTCTTGGAAAGTTCTACCTCATCCTTCTTGTTCGAGGCATCGAGGCGCTTGTAGTGGTTGTAGACGGCGACCGAAAGGACCTTCTTGGCACGTTCCTGGCCAATCACGTATTCATTCAGGACCTCGTTGATTTGCTGCGGCTTGGGCAGTTTGTCGCCGCCGCCCGAGGATTTTTCCTGCATTTCCTCACGAATGATGTCGTTACACAGTTCGACACACTCGTCACAAACGAAGACAGAGGGTCCGGCAATCAGTTTGCGTACTTCATGCTGGCTTTTGCCGCAGAAGGAACAGTAGAGCAGCTTGCCGTCGTCACCCTTACCGTCTCTGTCGTTACTCATACTCAAACCCCCACGCGTCCCAACAAGGACTTGCCTGATAGTTTTTTAACACTATTTGCGATTGCGAATCAACTCCTTCAATCACACAAATCATTTTTTTATCAAGGGTTAATCCACCCATACCGGTGATCGGTCCTGGTCCTAGACGTTAGTGCTGGCCTCGCGATTGGCCAGTATCTGGTCGATCAGGCCATATTCCCGCGCCTGTTCAGCCCCCATGAAGTTGTCACGCTCCGTGTCCCCGCCTATGCGTTCCAGCGACTGTCCGGTGTGCTTTGACAGGATCATGTTGAGCTTTTCCCGGATCAGCAGGATCTCCCGGGCATGGATATCAATATCTGTCGCCTGGCCCTGGAAGCCGCCCAGAGGCTGGTGGATCATAATGCGCGAGTGCGGAAGGCACACGCGCTTGCCCTTGCTGCCACCTGCCAGCAACAATGCACCCATGCTGGCGGCCTGTCCGATACACATGGTACTGACATCGGCCTTGATGAACTGCATGGTGTCATAGATCGCCAGTCCGGCAGTGACCGATCCGCCCGGTGAGTTGATGTACAGGTGGATATCCTTGTCAGGGTTCTCTGATTCAAGGAACAGCAACTGCGCGACCACAACATTGGCCATGTAATCCTCGACCGGTCCGACGACGAACACTACGCGCTCCTTTAACAGACGCGAATAGATGTCATAGGAACGTTCGCCGCGCGCTGTCTGCTCGACAACGATCGGGATGAGGTTCAGGGCCCTGGTATCTGCTGCACTGTTCATTAGATTGCTATCGGTCATCGAAACCTATCCTTTAGATTGCTTGGCTGCATCAACCAGTTCGTCAAATGAGGCCTGTTTCTCTTTCACCTTGAGGCCACCGTTCTCAATCAGCCAGTCAACGACCTGCTCCTCGAGTACCGCGGACTGGATACCGGCCAGCATTTTCTGGTTTCCATAGTACCACTGGATGACCTCTTCGGGCTTTTCATAGGAGGCCGCGATCGTTTCGACAGCCTCGCGTACCCGGTCGGGGTCAACCTGAATCTGGTTCTGCTTGACGATCTCGCTGATCAACACGCCCAGCTTGACGCGACGTTCGGCCGTCTTTTGCAGTGCGTCCGGATCCAGGCCCTGGTATTCCTGCTGGGCCCTGAGCTGCACGATCTCGTTCTCGACCAGGCTGTGCGGCACCTCAATCGGGTTTTTCTCCAGCAGCCCGGAAAAGATCTGATCCTTGAGGTTCCCCTTGAGCAGTTGCTTCAGTTCGCGCTGCATGTTGTTGGTGACTTCCTCGCGCAGCCCCTCCATGCCCCTGTCGGCCACGCCGAATGCGCGCGCAAAGTCAGCGTCCAGCTCCGGCAGCACCATTTCCGAGACAGCGTGCACCTTGATACTGAATTCCGCGTCCTTGCCAGCGACCTCTGCAGACGGATAGTCATCCGGGAAGGTGACTAGCAGCGTTTTCTCAGCGCCGTTACTGAGGCCAACCAGCTGCTCCTCGAAACCCGGGATCATGCTGTTCGAACCCAGCACTACCGGCATCTTCTCGCCCTTGTTGCCGGTAAAGGACTCGCCATCCACCGTGCCCTCGAAGTCGATCACCACCTGGTCATCCAGTTGTGCATCCCGGTCCACCTCGCTCCAGGTGGCGCGTTGCTTGCGCAGCTTGTCGAGCATCGCATTGACGTCCGCGTCTGCGACCTCCACAACGGGCCGGGTGATCGCGATGTTGTCATCGATGGGGCCGGCCAGTTCCGGAAACACCTCGAAGGTCGCCACGAACTCCAGGGATTGACCCGGTTGAGATTCATTCGGCTCGATCTTCGGTTCGCTAACCGGGCGCAGGTTCTCCTGGGTGAGCGCCTCCTGCAGGGTGGAATGGATGACCTGGTTCATCACCTCCAGGCGCACCTGCTTGCCGAACTTCTTTTCAACCACATTAAGCGGTACCTTGCCAGGACGGAAGCCGTCCAGCCGCACCGACCTTGACATCGACTGAAGCCGGGAACCAACTTCCTGATCGATACGCTCGGCGGGCACCTGGACCGTCATACGACGTTCGAGCCCCCCCGCGTTTTCTACCGAAACTTGCATGTATTCACCTCGTTTTTGCTGGCTACTCTTCCTGCCCGGCGCTACACCTGCCCCTTTGAAAAATAACAGCCTGCGCTGTTACCGGGAAACTGGTGCGAAAGGAGAGACTCGAACTCTCACGGGTTCCCCCACTGGCACCTAAAGCCAGCGCGTCTACCAATTCCGCCACTTTCGCATTATACCGCCCTGCCAGCGCCAGGAATGACCCCACATCTTCCATGTTATCTTTATAATTATAACGGCTTATCGTCAGCCTCCGCATCTCTCGGATGCTGGGCCACCCGCGCCTGGACTTTCCAGGAGGCAGGATGGATCAGGACTCACCGTGGAATCGCTGCTTCGGGATAAAAAACGCACGCGCAGGACGCAGGCAATGTCTATTTGGTGGGCCGTGAAGGAATCGAACCTTCAACCAATGGATTAAGAGTCCACTGCTCTGCCAATTGAGCTAACGGCCCGGGAGGGCGGTATTGGACCACAGAGGCGATAGCGGTTCAAGCCAGACTCGGGTCCGGGGTCGTCAGTAAAAGACTGAATAAATGGGGTGGACGATGGGACTCGAACCCACGACGACTGGAATCACAATCCAGGGCTCTACCAACTGAGCTACGCCCACCATAAAATACCAAATCTACAACAACTCCTGATTCAACAAAATGGCGCGCCCGGCAGGACTCGAACCTGCGACCCTCGGCTTAGCTTACCAACTACGTCTTTCAACGCCCCCTCAGGGTTTGTGGTCTGGACTATCTCTTCACCATCTCAGGTGTCGCACGTATAGTCTCTACGGAACCCATCGATAATCAGCAGCCATTCTTGCGTTTCTTGCCTGATTATTCTTGGGTGTTTTTACCCTCAGAGTGATCGGGCTGAGCCTTCAAAACACCCAGGTCTCCCTTCTCATTGGTGCGGTGCACAGCTTGAATGGTATACACCGACCTTTGGATGGGTCAACCAACGGTTTCCTCGGGATTGCCATCAGCACTAACTGTTAAGGTTTCCCCGATACAGTGCGATCCACTTTATGAGTTCTGTTTCCTCATAAAGGCTCCTATGTGCACATCAGCCATGATGTGCGCTTAAAGGCCGATGCTCTATCCAGCTGAGCTACGGGCGCATTTCTTCAGCCTCTGAAGAACTGAAAAATCGTTATCCTGGTCGGGGTAGAGGGATTCGAACCCCCGACATCCAGCTCCCAAAGCTGGCGCGCTACCAGACTGCGCTATACCCCGTTATCTCTGTGTTAACACGCGGTGATACTTAAGCCGCAGGGTCCACACTGAGCCACGCGATAATACGTGCTAGCCCTGTCAACGGTCAAATGGCACCGGGCCGGCGGCCCGCAGGTGCGTACCTGTCAATGCGCCCGGATTCGCCGCCAAGTTGTGCCGTATCATGGTGCCATGCGAGAATGCCGAGCTGGCAAATCACCGGGCACCTAACGCAACCCATGACCGCAAAACTGATCGATGGCAAGGCCATCGCTGCCGAAGTCATGCAGTCCGTGAAAAATAGAATCGAGGACCGCCTCAGGAGCAACCTGCGCCCACCCGGTCTTGCGGTCATCCTGGTCGGGCAGGACCCGGCCTCCGTGATTTACGTGCGTAACAAGCGGCTCGCCTGTGACGAGGTCGGCCTGCTATCACGCTCCTATGACCTGCCTGCCGACACCAGCGAACAGGCGCTGCTCGCTCTACTCGAAGACCTGAACAACGACAGTGAAATCGACGGCATCCTGGTCCAGTTCCCTTTGCCCGGACAGATCGATGCCGACAAGGTGACCGAGGCTATCCTGCCGGACAAGGATATCGACGGCTTTCACCCCTACAACATCGGGCGCCTCGCCCTGCGTCGCCCCCTGCTTCGCTCCTGTACGCCGCGCGGCGTCATCACCCTGCTGGAATACACCGGCGAACCGTTCTATGGTCGTGAGGCCGTGATTGTCGGCGCCTCGAATATCGTCGGCCGCCCGATGTCACTGGAGTTGCTGCTGGCGGGGTGCACGGTGACCATCTGTCACCGCTTTACCCGCAACCTCGAGACACACGTGGGCAACGCGGATATCCTGGTCGTGGCCGTCGGCAAACCCGGCCTGGTGCCCGGTGAGTGGATCAAGCCCGGTGCCACCGTCATCGATATCGGCATTAACCGGCTGGAGGACGGCAGCCTGACCGGGGATATCGGTTTCGATGCTGGGCGGGAGCGTGCCGCCTGGATCACCCCGGTCCCGGGAGGGGTCGGACCGATGACGGTCGCGACCCTGCTGGAAAACACCTTGTTCGCAGCCGAACAGCTGCACGCATAGCTTATTTGCGGCGCCAGCGGGTCCCGGAGGCGCCGTCCTCCAGCAGGATGCCGAGTACGTCGAGTTCGTCGCGGATGCGGTCGGCCTCGGCCCAGTCCTGTTCCGCCCTGGCCTTCAGCCGCCGTGCGATCAGCTCATCAATCGCCGCAGCTGACAGGCCTGCTTCCGCATCGGCTCCGCTAGCGGCCACCTCTCGCAGGAAGGCCTCCGGCTCACTCTGCAGCAGGCCGAGCACCCCGCCAAGGTGGCGCAGCAGGCCGCCAAGCCGCTGCGCCTCTTCCCTGGCGCTGTCCTTGTGCCGGTTTATCTCCCTGGCGATCTCGAATAGTACTGCGATCGCCTCGGGGGTGTTGAAATCATCACTCATCGCCGCATGGAAGGCGTCCGTGTAGCTGTGCTCGTCCGGATTCACCGCCCCGACCGACAGCCCTCTGAGGGCCGTGTAGAACCGTGTCAGTGCAGCCCTGCTGTTATCGAGGTTTTCCTGGGAATAGTTCAGCGGGCTGCGGTAATGGCTGGCCAGGATAAAATAGCGCACCTCTTCGGCACGGTAGCGCTGCAGGATTTCCCTGACAGTGAAGAAATTGCCCAGAGACTTGGACATCTTTTCTTCGTCCACCTTGACGAAGCCGTTGTGCATCCAGTAGTTGACAAAATGCTCACCGGTCGCAGCCTCGGACTGTGCGATTTCATTTTCGTGATGGGGAAACTTCAGGTCCATGCCGCCACCGTGTATATCGAAGTGCGCACCCAGACAGCGGGTGGACATGGCAGAGCACTCGATATGCCAGCCGGGCCGGCCATCCCCCCAGGGCGACTTCCAGCTGGGCTCCCCGGGCTTGGCGGCCTTCCAGAGCACAAAATCCAGCGGGTCCTGCTTTGCCTCATCGACGGCGACACGCGCGCCTGCACGCAGGTCCTCCATTTTCTTCCCCGACAGCTGGCCGTAGTTTTCGAAGCGGCTGACATCATAGTAGACGTCGCCATTGTCGCCCTGATAGGCATAGCCCTTTTCCAACAGGACAGCGATCATCGCACTGATGGCGTCCATCGAGGTGGTCGCGCGCGGTTCCTGGTCTGGCTCCAGCACACCCAGTGCTGCAGCATCCTCATGCATGATGGCGGTAAAGCGTGCGGTCAGGTCCTGTATGTCCTCCTGGTTCTCGTTGGCACGCTGGATGATCTTGTCATCGACATCGGTGATATTACGCACGTAGGTCACCTCATACCCGAGCTGCCGCAGGTACCGGGTCACTATATCGAAGACCACCATGACCCGGGCATGACCGAGGTGGCAGTAGTCATAGATCGTCATACCGCAGACATACATCCGCACCTTGCCTGCCTCGATGGGGACAAAGATTTCCTTGTTGCGAGTCAGGCTGTTATAGATGGTGATGGCTTGCATTGTCTTGGTCCGTTACAGCTCGGGCGCGCCGATGGCGGCGGTCATGGTAACGGAAAGCACGCCAGGAAACACCCCTGCGGACTTGTAACTCGGTCAAAAGCTTATATTATTGGCAGCCGGCGGACATCAACCGGAGTAGCAAATGAAACAACTGCTTGGAATTTTTCTGACCGCGATGCTTGGACTGGTACCGGCAACCGCTTGGTCTACTGAAAACCACACAAAAGGAGCCGGCATGGTTACTGTACACATGGACACAAGCAAGGGACTCGTCACACTGGAACTCGACGCGGACAAGGCGCCGCAGACTGTCGGAAACTTTGTCGAGTATGCAAAGGCAGGTTTCTTTGATGGCACCATCTTTCACCGTGTGATTCCCGGTTTCATGATCCAGGGCGGCGGCTTCGATGCCGACATGAAGCAGAAATCGACCCGTGCACCGATCAAGAACGAGGCCAATAACGGACTCAAGAACGTGACCGGTTCGATTGCCATGGCGCGCACCAGCGACCCGCATTCCGCTACGGCCCAGTTCTTCATCAACGTCAAGGACAACAGCTTCCTGGACCACACGGCCCCGACTCCCCAGGGCTGGGGTTACTGCGTATTCGGCAAGGTCGTTGATGGCATGGATGTGATGAATGCCATCGAGGGCGTCACGACGGGCAACCGGGGCGGACACCAGGATGTGCCGGTTGAAGCCGTGATCATCAATTCGGTCAAGATCATAGAAGGATAGCCTGCGTTCCGCTCGCATGGCGTGCACCCTGTTCATCTCCGACCTGCACCTGGACCCGCAGCGCCCTGAGATCACCCGGCTGTTTCTCGACTTTCTTGAGCAGCGCGGCCGCTCTGCAGAGCGCCTGTATATCCTCGGTGACCTGTTCGAGGCCTGGGTCGGCGATGATGACGACAGTACACTGGCTGGCGCCGTATGCACGGGTCTCGGGGATTGTGCCCGATCTGGTACGGCCGTTTATATCATGCACGGGAACCGGGACTTTCTTCTGGGCAAGGTCTTTACCGCGACATGTGGCTGCACCCTGCTCACCGATCCGTCTGCCATCGACCTGTACGGGCAGGCCACCCTGCTGATGCACGGTGACCTGTTGTGCACCGACGACACGGAATACCAGGCCTTTCGAGCTATGGTCAGGGAGTCTCAGTGGCAGCAGGCCTTCCTGGCCAAACCGCTGGCAGAACGCCGTCAGATCGCCATGCAGTTGCGGGAGACCAGCATCGAGAGGACCCAGGGCAAGCCGGAGTCGATCATGGATGTCAACCAGCAGAGCGTGGTTGACACCATGGAGCGGCATGCCGTGCAGAGGCTGATCCACGGTCACACCCATCGCCCCGCGGTCCATGATCTGACAGTCAACGGCAAGCCGGCCCAGCGCCTGGTGCTCGGGGACTGGTATGAACAGGGCAGCGTCCTCGAATGCACCCCGGCAGGCTGCCAGCTGCAGTCACTCGGGATGCCCTAGACCCAGCGAGCAGCACTGGCAAGCCTCCGGCAGGCGGAACAGGTCGCGTGTCACCTGTTCGGCCTCACGGCAATCCTCGAGCCGGTCATTTTCCATCCATCATCATCTCGCGCAGCAGTTCCAGTTCATCAGAGTCAAAACCGGCCAGCTGTCTTGCCGGGTAATTCAGCGGCCGTCTTAACCGCCCCTGCATATATTCATCCAGCAGCTTGCGGAAGGTTTGCAGGGGATCCAGTTCACGTTGCCGGCACAGGTAGCGGAACCAGCGCGAGCCGATTTCGACGTGACCGATCTCATCGCGGAAAATGATCTCCAGCACCCGCGCACTGTCCGCGTCCCCCGCCCGCAGCAGGCGTTCGATCATCGCCGGCGTAACATCCAGCCCGCGCGCCTCCAGCACCCGCGGCACCAGCGCCATGCGCACCAGGACATCATGGCCTGTCCGGCAGGCCATATCCCAGAGGCCGTTATGTGCCGGGTAATCGCCATAATCATGGCCCAGTGAGCGCAGGCGCTCTCTCAGCAGCCGGAAATGCTGCGCCTCTTCATCGGCGACCCGTACCCAGTCGTTGTAGTAGGCCTGGGGCAGGCTGCGAAACCGGTAAACCGCATCCCAGGCGAGGTTGATGGCATTGAACTCGATATGGGCCAGCGCATGCAGCAGGGCCGCCCTGCCCGCCTCGCTCGACAACTTGCGCGAGACCACCCGGGAAGGATGCACCAGGTCGGGGTGCTCCGGTCGGCCCGGTACGCCAATCACCTCCGGGCCCGCGTCCCCGACCGTCCCCAGTGCCCCCGCACGCCATGCCTGTGCCGTGGTCCGGGTCAAGGCCAGCTTGGCATCCGGGTCGCAGGCATCGATACACGCCCGTGCACGCGCATACAGACTAGTCACTGACCCTTCATCCGCTGCGCGGGCGGCCAGCGCTGGCTACTGGCAGCGGCCGACTTTCAGTGCGGGCTCCCCGCCAGACCCTGCCATGGATGTTAGAGTGCCGCAAAACCCCGTGCCAGGTCCGCCTTCAGGTCGTCCACGGACTCCAGCCCCACGGCGAGGCGGATCAGGCCGTCGCCAATGCCTGACTCTGCACGCTGCTCCGGGGTCAGGCGTCCGTGGGTGGTCGTCGCCGGGTGCGTGATGGTGCTCTTGGTGTCGCCCAGATTCGCGGTAATCGAGAAGATGGCGGTCGCATCGATCAGCTTCCAGGCATCGGCCTTGCCGCCTTTGACATCAAAGGAAACAATGCCGCCGGAACCCTGCTGCTGTGTGGCGGCCAGTTGGTGTTGCGGGTGGGACTCGAGACCGGGATAGTAGACACGTTCGACCTCCGCCTGCGCCTCCAGCCACAGTGCCAGCGTCAGCGCACGCTCGCAGTGCGCCTGCATGCGCACACTCAGCGTCTCCAGCCCCTTGAGAAACACCCAGGCATTGAACGGGCTCATGCTCGGTCCTGCCGTGCGCAGGAAGCCATAGATATCCTTGCCGACGCGTTCCTCATCGCCGATAACCGCACCGCCGATGCAGCGTCCCTGGCCATCCAGGTACTTGGTCGCCGAGTGAATGATGATGTCCGCACCCAGCTTCAGTGGTTGCTGCAATGCCGGTGTACAGAAGCAATTATCCACTACCAGCAGGCAGCCCCTGTCATGGGCCAGTTGCGCGAGTTGCGCAATATCGGCCACTTCAGTCAGCGGGTTGGAGGGTGTCTCGAGAAACAGCAGCCGGGTCGTGTCACGCACGGCATTGCTCCATGCATCCGGATCAGTGAGCGCTACAAAGCTGGTATCGATACCGAACTTCGCCAGGTAGGTGGTGAACAGCACGGTCGTTGTACCGAATATACTGCGCGATGACACGATGTGGTCCCCTGCCTTGAGCAGGCCCGCGCAGGTCGCCAGTATGGCGGCCATGCCGGAGGCCGTGGCGACACAGCGTTCTCCGCCCTCCAGCGAGGCCAGGCGCTGCTCAAAGGTGCGCACCGTCGGATTGGTAAAGCGGGAATAGATGTTGCCGGGCTGATCACCGGAGAAACGCGCTGCGGCCTCGGCGGCATTGGCGAATACATAACTGGAGGTCGGAAATATCGGCTCGGAATGCTCGCCTTCAGCGGTGCGTTGCTGGCCTGCGCGAATTGCCCTGGTTTCAAAGGCAAGTTCGTCATCATCTATAGGCATGTCGAGTCTCCAGGTTGTCTCGGTTACCGGGCCTTTTATGCCATACCGGGGACAAAAAAAACCCGCTTGCAACAATGCGAAAGCAGGAGCCATCGCTTTAGCTGTATTTGGTATAGCGCCCGCAAGCTGAAATCAAATCGGCGCCGCTGTCAAACAGACTAGTAGAGCTGTTATACCCTGTCAACAGCTGCAGAGATCAGGCCGTATTATGCAGATCCATACCTTCATTTTCGCTATCACGGCGGTTTTTCTTGGCAGCGTCATTGCGGATTAACTGAAGGTCGTGGAGATAATCACTGCCGATATCGCCGGTGACGTATTCCCCGGTAAATACCGATGCATCGAAGCGTTCGATCGTTGAACTGCCCTTCTTGACGGCATCGATCAGGTCTTCCAGATCCTGATACACAAGCCAGTCCGCACCGATGGCCTCGCATACCGCCTGCTCGCTGCGCCCGTGCGCAATCAGTTCGTTGCCCGTGGGCATGTCGATCCCGTAGACATTGGGATAGCGGACCGGCGGTGCCGCCGAGGCGAAATAGACCTTCTTCGCACCCGCGTCGCGTGCCATCTGGATGATCTGCGATGATGTCGTCCCGCGGACAATCGAATCGTCGAC
This sequence comes from Gammaproteobacteria bacterium, assembly GCA_029864225.1. Classification (GTDB taxonomy): domain Bacteria; phylum Pseudomonadota; class Gammaproteobacteria; order UBA9214; family UBA9214; genus CAMYJZ01. Next base: position 11,160 of record JAOTTU010000022.1, read on the forward strand.
CAGCAATACGTTCTTGCCCCTGAACTCCAGGTCAATTGCATTGAGCTTCTGACGGACCGATTTCTTGCGCTGCTGCTGGCCCGGCATGATGAAGGTCCGACCGATATAGCGGTTCTTGATGAAGCCCTCGCGGTAGACAAGCCCGAGTTTGTTGGCCAGTTGCAGGGCTGAAGTACGGCTGGTATCCGGGATCGGGATGACTACGTCGATGTCGTGGTCCGGACGCACCCTCTGGATTTTCATGGCGAGCCTCTCGCCCATTCTCAATCGCGCCTTGTAGACCGAGACCTTGTCGATCATGGAATCCGGCCGGGCCAGATAAACGAATTCGAAAATACAGGGTGAGTTGACGGGATGCTCCGCGCACTGGCGGGTATGGATATCCCCGGCCAGGCCCATGAAGACGGCCTCCCCGGGCGCGATGTCATCGATCAGTTCAAAACCCACCACATCCAGGGCCACGCTCTCTGAGGCCGCCATGTACTCGGTCCCCTGTGGGGTCTCACGCTTGCCGTAGACCAGCGGTCGAATACCGTGGGGATCACGAAACGCAAGTATACCGAAGCCCGTGATCAGCGCGACCGCCGCATAGGCCCCCTTGCAGCGTTTGTGTACACCCGCGACTGCATCGAAAATATCATCCACATCGAGACGCAGCTTGCCCTGCCGTTGCAGCTCATGGGCCAGGACATTCAGCAGCACCTCGGAATCGGAGTCGGTGTTGATCTGGCGCAGGTCTTCCTGGAACAGTTCCTGCTTCAGCTTGTTGGCATTGGTCAGGTTGCCGTTATGGGCCAGACTGATGCCGTAGGGGGAATTGACATAGAATGGCTGCGCCTCGGCCGAGCTCTCGCAGCCGGCAGTTGGATAGCGCACATGGCCGATGCCCATATTGCCGTACAGGCGCAGCATGTGGCGGGTGTGGAAGACATCCCGTACCAGTCCGTTATCCTTGCGCAGGTGCAGGCGACCGTCCTCGCAGGTCATGATGCCAGCTGCGTCCTGGCCGCGATGTTGCAGGACAGTCAGTCCGTCGTAGATCGCCTGGTTAACCTGGCTACGGGCAGCAATGCCGATGATGCCGCACATAAATGACCCTCATTTGACCCGCGACTATGCGTCGATCAGGCGTAGGATATGTCGTCCAGCATCCCTTCCGGAATGATGTCATGAATCCAGATGGCGAATTCCTGAAAATAATCGAGTAACCGGGATTCCTGCCACCAGGAGTCCTGGGGCAAGGACGTCAGACCGGCCAGCAGCACCAGTACGGCGACGATGACCGCCCCGCGCGCCACCCCGAAGACCACACCCAGCATGCGATCGGTACTCGTCAGGCCGGTCTTGGCCACGAGTTTTCCGGCCAGGTAATTCACCAGCGCACCGAGCAGCAACACGCTGATAAAGAGAATGCTGAAGGCCGCGATTTTCTGGATCGAGGGCTCTGATAACCACTGTGACAGCACCGCAGCCAGGTCCTCATGAAACACCATGGCGACCCAGAAGGCTACGAGCCAGGATGCAAGTGCCAGTGCCTCCTTCACAAAGCCACGGAAGAGGCTCAAAACCGCTGATAGAATAATCAGCGCAATGATTACAATATCGATCCAGGCCATCGCTGCAGTTCCTCGAGATAACCGGGCCTCAACGACTTAGCCCATTGACTTTAAATAAAATATAACAGATCGTGATCTTATCAGATAGGCGATTGTCCCCGCCATGCCCATTCGGGCTAACCGTCACCCTGCACTACCAGGCCCTTGAGCTGCTGTTCCCTGATCAGGCGTTGATGCAGTTTTTCCGCCGCAGCACGATCATCCAGGGGACCGACCAGCACACGGTAAGTGGTGTTCCCGCTTGCGGTCTTCTTATCCTGGAGAAAGACCGGGAAACCGGCGCGGCGCAAGCGGTCCCGGAGGCCTCCGGCATTGGGCTGCAGGCTGAAACTGCCCACCTGGATCACCCATGCATCAGCCGGGACAACAGTCGCGGCTGCCGGCGCGGGAGCGGGTGCCATTGGTTCCGGGACCACGGCCGGCGGTTCCGGCACGCTCTGGTCGGCAACGGATTCAGGTGCATCGGCCTGCTCAGCGACCGGTTCGACAATGGCAGGCAGCTGCTGCGGTGACGGCCCGGAATCAGACAGCGGCAATTCGATCTCCGCGCGGTAATCTATTTTCGGTGGCTCCGGCATGCCCTGTGTACGCGGCGACCATTCATCATCAGGGCCTTCCAGGATGATGGGGATGAAAATAACAGCCAGGGAAATCAGGACGACGGCGCCTACCAGTCTTTGCTTGAGCTTCTGATCCATGCTGTTCTCGTGATAATCGCCGCCTAACCAGGCAAGCTGTTACGGGCGTGACTATACCTCACATTCGCAGGCTTCCGCCACGGTATGGAAGGAGCCACAAACGATGATCCTGTCCCCTTCCAGGGCGTTGCTGCGGGCCGCCTGGATGGCCGCTTCAACCGTGTCGCAGGGATGCAGCCTATCGGCATCGAGCCGGCCACTTATGCGCCTGCAGAGCGCCTCCGAACTCAGTCCACGGCCGGTGTCCAGGCCGGCGGGATACCAATGATCGATCACGTCCGACAGGGCATTCGCAACGCCACCGGCATCCTTGTCATCGAGCATGCCGAGGACACAGTGCGTCTGCCCCTGGCAGGGGCGTTCGCCGAGGGCCGTGGCGAGGCATCTGGCCCCGTGTGGATTGTGGGCGACATCCAGAATCATTTCCACCGGCCCCGGGATGACCTGAAAACGCGCCGCCAGCCGGATAGAGCTCAGCCCCTTGTTGATGGCTGCCTGGCTGACCGGGAAGCGCTGCTGCAGCAGTTCCAGCACCATGATCACACCGCAGGCATTCTCGACCTGGTGACGCCCGGGCAATGACGGAAACGGCAGCTGCCGATAACTGCGTCCGGGACCCCGCCATTGCCATGTGTGTGCGTGGAGCTCGTAGCTGAACTGTTCATTGAGACAATACCATTCTGCTCCCGTGGCGTCGGCCACCTGCCGCAGGCTGGACGGGGGGTACTGCTCGCTGCAGACCGCCGGCCGACCGGCACGAAAGATCCCGGCCTTTTCCCGGCCGATTGCCTCGCGGTCGTTACCCAGCCAGTGCACGTGATCAATCCCGATCGCGGTGACCAGTGCGACATCGGGATCGACCACGTTGACGGCATCCAGACGGCCACCCAATCCGACCTCGAGCAGAACGATATCCAGCGTCGTCTGACTGAAGATGTGCAGCGCTGCCAGGGTACCGAATTCGAAATACGACAGGGTCTCCTCTTCACGTCGTTCATCGACCGCCTGGAATGCAGCACACAGGGTCTCATCAACCACTTCGCTGGCATTCAGACGCACACGCTCGTTATAGTGCAGCAGATGTGGAGAGGTGTAGCTGCCGACGCGATAGCCGGCTGCCAGCAGAATGGCCTCGAGCATTGCTACACTGGAGCCCTTGCCGTTGGTGCCGGCAACGCTGACTACGGCATGCCTGCTTTCCAGCACGTCCATGCGCGCGGCCACCCTGACGACCCGGTCAAGCCCGAGATCGATCTTCTTCGGGTGCAGGCCCTCCTGCCAGTGTAACCATTCAGGCAGTGTTGTGAATCGCGGCTTCATCGGTTAGCAGCGGATAGTGATTGGTATCAACTCAGGAACGGGTGTCTGTGGCGATCAAACCGGGAACAGGGAGGTATGGCGTGGGGCCTGTAGATCAGCTGGCCGTAATAACGGGGTGCGCAGAGCCCTGTGGCCTCAGGCCGCTGGTGCGGGTTGGCCGGTTAGCATGGCCAGCAGGCTGGCGACCACCTCGCACATTTCCCTGCGATCCACGATCATATCAATGGCACCGTGCTCGAGCAGAAATTCACTGCGCTGGAACCCTTCCGGGAGTGTTTCGCGAACCGTTTGCTCGATCACGCGCGGCCCGGCAAATCCAATCAGGGCCTTGGGTTCGGCAATATTGATATCACCCAGCATGGCAAAACTTGCCGAGACCCCGCCCATGGTCGGGTCGGTGAGTACCGAGAGGTAGGGCTGGCCGGCAGCCGCCAGCCGTGTCAGCGCCGCGCTGGTTTTCGCCATCTGCATGAGCGAGAACAGGGCCTCCTGCATGCGCGCGCCGCCGCTTGCAGAAAAACAGATCAGCGGGATCTTCTCCTCGACACAGGTATTGATGCCGCGCACAAAGCGCTCGCCGACAACCGAGCCCATGGAACCACCCATGAACCGGAACTCGAAGGCGGCGGCCACCAGGGGAATACCCGCAACGCTGCCGCGCATGACCACCAGGGCATCCTTTTCACCGGTCAGCTTCTGCGCGCTGTTCAGCCGGTCACGGTACTTCTTGCTGTCCTTGAACTTGAGTATATCCACCGGCTCAAGGCCGCTTCCGATCTCCTGCTGCGAACCCTCGTCCAGGAACAGTTCCAGTCGACGCCGCGCCCCGATGCGCATGTGGTGGCTGCACTTCGGACAGACATCGAAGTTCCTGTCGAGCTCGGAGCGGTACAGGACGGCACTGCAACTGTCGCACTTGATCCACAGGCCCTCGGGCACGGTGCGCTTGCTGCCGCCGACCGTGCGGATCTTGGAGGGCATCAATTTCCTGAACCAGCTCATGGTGTCAATTCTACCTTGTTTGTCTCGCCAGCGGCTGTCGTCATGTCACCACCGCCTGCGCGTCCATGGCGGCGCGCATGGCCGACACGGTGGCGGCCAGTTCCGCGGGAATGGTCTCGGGCTTGTCGAGCAGCCCGGGCACCTTGCTGACCAGCGCACTGCCGACAACGACCGCGTCGGCAATCCGGGCGATCTGGGCAGCCGACTCAGGATCGCGGATTCCGAAGCCTACCCCCAGCGGCAGGTCGGTGAAGCCGCGAATCTCGGCCAGCTTGTCGGCCACCGAGTCCACATCCAGCCGGTTGGCGCCCGTCACGCCCTTGAATGATACATAGTAGATAAAGCCGCTCGCCGACTGACTGACCGTGCGCATGCGTTCCTGGCTGCTGGTGGGCGCCAGCAGGAAAATTGCATCCAGTGACCGGGCATGCAGGGCATGCGTCAGCTCTGCGGCCTCTTCCGGCGGCATATCCACGGTCAGCACACCGTCCACTCCCGCCTCGGCCGCACTCCTTGAAAACCCCTCGTAACCCCATACCTCGATGGGATTGAGATAGCCCATCAGGATCACCGGGGTGGTCGTATCGGTGGAGCGGAATTCGCGCACCATGTCGAGTACGTCATGCAGGCTGACATGGTGTACCAGGGCGCGTTCACAGGCTGCCTGGATCACCGGGCCGTCCGCCATGGGGTCGGAGAACGGGACACCGATCTCGACCAGGTCGGCTCCGGCATCCACCAGTGCGTGCAGCAGGGGTACGGTCACATCGGGATGCGGGTCACCGGCCGTCACATACGGAATCAGTGCCTTGCGCTGGCGCTCGCCGAGTTCCCTGAAACGCGCCTGGATACGGCTCATACCCTTATTCCCTCGAGGTCGGCAACGGTGTGGATGTCCTTGTCACCACGGCCCGAGAGATTCACCACGATGATCCTGTCCCTGTCCATGCCGGCCGCGAGCCTGGCGGTGTAGGCCAGTGCGTGGCTTGATTCCAGCGCCGGCATAATTCCCTCGGTGCGGGTCAGGTGGTGAAACGCTGCCAGGGCCTCGGTATCGGTGACGGTGTCATAGCGGGCCCGTCCGCTGTCCTTCAGCCAGGCATGTTCCGGGCCCACACCCGGGTAATCCAGCCCGGCCGAGATCGAATGGGTCTCGATGATCTGACCGTCCTTGTCCTCCATGAGGTAGGTCCGGTTGCCGTGCAGCACCCCGGACTTGCCGGCGCACAAGGGCGCGGCATGGCGGCCTGTTTCCAGCCCGTCGCCGCCCGCCTCGATCCCGTAGAGCGCGACCTCCCGGTCCTGGAGAAACGGATAGAACAGACCGATGGCATTGGAACCGCCACCGACGCAGGCAACCAGCGCGTCCGGCAGGCGCCCGGCCTGCTCCAGGACCTGGAGCCGCGCTTCCCGGCCGATGACCGCCTGGAAGTCGCGCACCATCACCGGGTAGGGATGCGGTCCGGCGACCGTACCGATAATGTAGAAGGTGTCATCGACATTGGTGACCCAGTCGCGCAGGGCCTCGTTGAGTGCATCCTTGAGTGTCCTGGAGCCGGACTCCACCGGCACCACCTCGGCACCCAGCAGGCGCATCCGGTAGACATTGATGGCCTGGCGCCGGATGTCCTCGGCACCCATGTAGACCACGCATTCCATGCCGAAGCGGGCGGCCACCGTAGCCGAGGCAACGCCATGCTGGCCGGCACCGGTTTCGGCGATGACCCGCTGCTTGCCCATGCGTTTTGCCAGCAGCGCCTGGCCGACCGTGTTATTGATCTTATGCGCGCCGGTATGATTGAGATCTTCGCGCTTCAGGTAGATGCGTGCACCGCCGATCTCATCACTGAGTCGCTCGGCGTAATACAGTGGTGAGGGCCGCCCGACATAGTGCCGGAGGTCCGAGTCGAATTCCGCCAGGAACTCCGGGTCCTTGATGTAACGGCTATAGGCGGCATTCAGCTCATCAAGCGGACGCATGAGCGTTTCGGCAACAAAACGCCCGCCATAAGGCCCGAAATGCCCCCGTTCATCGGGAACTGCATCGCTCAGGGTAGCCGCTTCAGCGGCCGGTCTCTGTTCCACAACTGATTACTCCTTTCATGAAGGCTGAAATCTTGTCAGCCGATTTGATGCCTTTGCTGCTTTCCACGCCACTGCTGACATCGACGGCATAGGGCCGGATGCGGCGAATGGCAGACGCCACATTGTCCGGCGCCAGCCCGCCGGCCAGGATTACCGGCACCGGCAGGTGTTCCGGAACTTGATCCCAGTTAAAGGATTCACCGCCCCCACCGTGCGTCTGCGGTTGCCAGGCATCGAGCAGCAAGCCGGCGGCATCCGGATAGGCATCCACCTGTCCGCGCAGGTCAACCCCGGGTTTCATTGCGACCGAC
>JAOTTU010000023.1 GCA_029864225.1 Gammaproteobacteria bacterium
GAGGGCTTTCAGGTCTATCTTTAGCAGCATGGGGATGATCATCAGCCAGACAAGTACCGCCACCGGCAGATTGATGTGGGCTGCCTCGACGCTTCCCACTGCCTGGAAGATGTTCGGGAACAGCTGACCCAAACCGATACCGGCGACGATGCACAGCGCGACCCAGAGGGTGAGTAAGCGTTCGAACAGGCCCATTTCACTGCTCCTGGTCTTTTTCCTACTCATAGTTTCTCTTTCCCGCGCCCATTCGCCAGACGCCCGATCAAGTCCACGACCCGCTGCCGGATGTCGTCACGGCTTTCTCTGAACACCGCCATAATGTCTTCCTCTGAACCTCCGGCTTTGGCCGGATCATCGAGCGGCCAGTGCTCCTTAGCCGTCCCTGCGGGTAACACCGGGCAATGTTCATCGGCATGAGCGCAGACGGTCACGACGTAATCTGCCCATTTCAGCATTTCATTGGTGAGTTTGGTGGAGGCCTGGCCGGAAATATCGACACCCACCTCCTGCATAACCGCAATTGCGCGCGGGTTCTTGCCATGAGATTCGATACCGGCCGACTGCACCTGCAGCGAACCGTCATCGAGTTGACGCGCCCAGCCTTCTGCCATCTGTGAACGGCAGGAATTGCCGGTGCATAAAAACAATACATTCATTGGTCCGTGCCTTTCCTGAGGTAAATTCTTGCTACATAGTTTATAATTGTTTTAAATTCCCTTCCTTGTGACGGGGTTTTTAATGTCCGCTTGGACCAGTGCCCAATCTAAAGATACCGTGCTTGTCATTATGATTAAATTACTGGCAAGTATGCTCCACTGGTACAAGAACAAAGCCACCACACATCCCGCATATCCTGTAGTGTTGGGCATATCTGTACAAATGAGGTAATCGGTTGTGGGAGTTTTCAAAAAAAGATTGAGTGCCAGCGTAGGTCGCAGAAAGATAACTGACCGGCGCATTCAGGAGCAGAAACTACCTTATGACCACCGTGTGCGGCCTGACCGCCGTCTGAACAATATCTCAGTGGAGTGGATTCCTATCAGTGAAGTCACCTTACATCCCACCTTATGTGAGGCATTGAGCAGAATCAGAAACAAGAATAAGTCGGCTGGAACTCGTACCAAAGAACAATAGGCGATTTTAATAGCTTGTCGCTACCCTGAAAGTCACTGGCTCAAGCTAATAAACACATCGCCAGGTTGAGCCATTCGCACATCCTGGTGTCTGCGCACAGGCTTTGCGTCTTTTCAATCTTCCTTTCCGCTCGCGAATGTCGTATTTGGGTCGGTACTTTAAGCGGTCATTCTGTGGCTCCAGCGCACGATAGCTGTTGTACATATCGCGCACCAGCATCCCCCTGGTTGCTGACCCACCGGTACCCCCCGCACCCTGCAGGGACCCGTAAGGGCCAGCCAATCATGTATTTCTGTTTCGGTACTCTGGTATTATCTGCCACTTTCCTGCCGGACACACCGCGCTTGATACTGCAACAACCATGACTGATAAACGCATTGAAGATATCAATATCAGCAACTGCAACAGGCTGATTACACCCCATGATCTTAAACACAAGCTGCCGATTACGCAGCAGGTCGCCGAAACGGTAATCAACAGCCGTAGCGTCATCCGGGATATTCTCGATCGCAAGGATGCACGCCACATGATCGTGGTAGGCCCCTGCTCCATACACGACCCGAAAGCCGCTATCGAGTATGGCGTGCATCTGCGCAAACTCGCAGACCAGGTCAGTGACACGCTGTACCTGGTAATGCGGGTTTATTTCGAGAAACCGCGCAGCACTATTGGCTGGAAGGGACTGATAAACGACCCGCACATGAACGGCTCGTTCGAAATCGAGGAAGGGCTGCACATTGCACGGCGCCTGCTGCTGGACCTGGCCGAGCTCGGTCTGCCGCTGGCCACCGAGGCACTCGACCCGATTTCACCGCAGTACCTGCAGGATCTGATTTCCTGGTCGGCTATCGGAGCACGCACCACCGAGTCACAAACACATCGTGTCATGTCAAGCGGACTGTCCTGTGCCGTTGGCTTCAAAAACGGCACCGATGGCGGCTTCAACATCGCCATCAATGCGCTGAAATCGGTCAGCCACCCGCACAGCTTCCTTGGCATCGATGCCGGGGGACATGTGTCCATGGTGGAAACCACAGGTAACAAATACGGGCATATCGTACTACGCGGTGGCAACGGCCAACCTAATTACGATGCTGAAAATATCGCCCGCTGCGAGGCGCAACTCCGTGCTGCGGATGTCTGTCCATACATCATGGTCGATTGCAGCCATGATAACTCCTGCAAGGATCCGAACCTGCAACCGGGCGTTGCAAAAGATGTCACCCGCCAGATCCTGGCGGGTAACCGCTCCATCATCGGTCTGATGATCGAGAGCAATATCAATGCCGGGCGCCAGCCGATACCTGACGATGTATCAAGACTGAAATATGGCGTTTCCGTGACTGACGGTTGTATCGACTGGGAAACTACCGAGGAATTAATTACCTGGATGCATTCACAACTATCATCTATGTAAGCGGCTTACAGCCGCGATCCCGTAACATTGAAGAATCGCGCCTGCAAGGCGCTCCTGCGATGTCAAATATACTCGTGGTCAACACTCGATAACATTCACCGCCAACCCCATTTCCATCAATCCCACAGGCCCAGTGCCTACCCACAGTTTTTAGTACTAACGTAATGCTACATCGTTATCCCTTGTAGCGAGGTTCATTGTAAGTAGATGGGTGACTGCTTTGATCGACCATTGGAGTCCGAAACTGTTTACGAACATACAGAATGTGATCACGGTCACAAAAGTTTTAATGGCAAGTGGCGACAATTATGGATACTTGTCTACTATTTACAGGACTATGTGATCGCCATGAATATACGATATCTGGTTTTAGTGTTTACAATGGTGGTAATTGAAGCGAACGCAGACAGTTCCACCCTGGACGCGGCAATTGGTGGTGCCATCGGCGGTGGTGCTGGCGCGGCAATTGGCAATGAGATCGGCGGTCGCGATGGTGCGATTATCGGCGGAGCACTAGGTGGGGCAGTCGGAGCTGCGGTCACCACTGGCGAGGAACCACATCATGGCACCCCGTCTAGCAAACCGCATTATGATAATTATCATCCTCATGGAGGACATCCTGGTTCCCACTTTTGTCCGCCCGGCCAGGCAAAAAAGGGGCGTTGTTAATTCCCAACATGTTTGATAAACCTGTGCTCAGCTGGTTGGTGAAATGCGAGTTATAGGGCCGATTTTTCTAACGAATCCGCAGTCGAACCTGGTCCTTCAGTCCAGGCTAATATATAAACGGATGGCGCCTTCACCATCTGATTTTTGATTTGGCACCGTGCGTTAGCTCAGTATTGAAATGGACGGTGCCTTGCTGATTTCATATCGTATTGATTTACATATACTAATTAGCAACACTGCCCCTGGGTGCCGCCACTTTTCGATGATCTCTATCGGGGCTGGCTGAACGCGTACTTTCGACCCGTTACGCACATTCCGTAGAAAATAAATCTGTCCCCTTTTCTTGTGGCTTATTAGTTTTTTATGGTATAAGTTGGCCCGTGTTGCAGTTTTTGTCTCGTAGCAGTTCCGGTAGTTCCTCGCAGTGTAGTGCGTCATGCGTCATGTCTCCCGTAATTTCTCAACAGTAACCTGCACGCTAATACATTGTTCATTAAACATAGAGGTAACCAGAATGGCTACAGGTACAGTTAAGTGGTTCAACGATAGCAAGGGTTTTGGATTTATTGCTCCTTCGGACGGTAGCGACGATGTGTTCGTACATCATTCCGCCATCCAGGGCAGTGGTTTCAAATCACTGGCCGAAGGGCAGACCGTGACTTACGATAGTGAGCGCGGACCCAAGGGCCCTAGCGCGGTAAACGTTGTTCCGCAATAAGACGATCCTAGTCTAGAAAAAAGCCCCGCTTTAGAGCGGGGCTTTTTTTTGCTGCGACAGATAGCATCAGCCATATAATTGGAGCAGTGGCGCCATAACGCGGTCAGCCCACTGGTAGTGAAAGAAATACTCAAAATTAGGTGTATGAATGGGGTCGGTGTTTCAAGTCCACCCGTAGCCACCACTATATATAAATGGGATAGGCTAAATACAACCACTCTGCCTGGCCTGGATTTCGTTTTAGTCCTCTGTAAGTCCGCCGTAGGGTAAACTCGTACAATTATTCACCTGCGCTCGAGTAGCGCGACGGTTATTGCTCGTAACCATGATCTTAACCTGTAATTAACAGCTCCCACGGGAGCCTGCAGACTTGTATTTGTACCAATGGCTTCAGGAATGCAAAAGATTTCTGGCCAGGTGATGCTCAACGGTTAATACAGTAGACCGATGCAACAGAGTGGGTCTGTTGCACGACACCCGATAGGGGTTCAGGTGTATTGCGCACCACGTACCAAGAAAAAGGAACATGAATGAACGAAAATTCCGAAACCAAAAGCATGGCGCTGTTCTGCGACTTCGAAAATGTTGCCCTCGGTGTTCGCGACGCAAAATATTCTGCCTTTGACATCCAGAAGGTGCTGGAGCGCTTGCTGCTCAAGGGCAACATTGTCGTCAAGAAAGCCTACTGCGACTGGGATCGTTACAAGGAGTTCAAGGCTGCCATGCATGAAGCGGCCTTTGAGATGATCGAGATTCCCCATGTACGTCAATCAGGCAAGAACTCCGCTGATATCCGCATGGTCGTCGATGCTCTGGATCTCTGCTATACCAAGCTGCATGTCGACACCTTTGTCGTCATCAGCGGTGATTCGGATTTCTCACCGCTGGTAAGCAAGCTACGTGAAAACAACAAAGTGGTCATCGGCGTCGGAGTGAAGAATGCCACTTCCGACCTGCTAATTGCCAACTGTGACGAGTTCATCTTCTATGATGACCTGGTGCGCGAGTCCAGCAAGCCACGTCGCACCCGGCGCAAGTCTGTCGCGAAGAAGGCGGGCAAGAAAGTGTCGCGAAGACCGAGGACGACAAGCAGCAGGATGCCGTGGACCTGGTAATGGAGACCATCGAGGCCCTGTTCAAGGAACGCGGCGAAGAGGAGAAAGTGTGGGGCTCGATGGTCAAGCAAACCCTGAAACGCCGCAAGCCGGGATTTAACGAAACCTATCATGGGTTCCGCACATTCGGCCAGTTACTGGAAGAGGCCCAGGCGCGCAAATTGATCACCCTGTTGCCGGACGAGAAATCAGGCGGGTATATCATCAAGAGCCTGGCCCAGGAAGATTGAATAATAAATAAAAAGGGTCAGTACCCTTCTAAATCACCACACATCAACTTTAGGTGATACTGACACCTTTAATACTACGGCCGGCGGCGGAGCAATGCCGGCCGCAGCAAGGGGTCAATTACAAGTGGTGGCCGAAACCGTATCCAAAACCGCGGTCCTGGCGTAACTCGGACAGTTTTTCACGTTGCGTATCGGTGAGTTGTGCACGGATATCGGCACGTGTCCTGGCATGCAGCAGCATCAGTTCGGCCTTATTATCGGCCTGAATTTCTGCAAGCCTGCGTGTTTCCTGCTCGTTGAAATCCTCTGCTTCCATCAGGTCGTGCAGGGCCAGGCGGTTTTCAATAAGTATGTCGCGATGGACGCGTCCGGCCATCCGCGCCTTTTTCATGATTTCACGTACAGCGGTACGTTGTTCCTTGCTGAGATCCAGGCTTTTCTCAAGCTGTATGATGGCGGCAATTCTCTTGCCTGCATGACCGATGCCGGCCGTCTTGCCGGGGCCGTGCATCTTGCCTTGCATGCTGCGTGCACCACAGTGGCCAGAGCCGTCGCCATGGCGGGCCATGGTGGTCCCGGCAATCGCCAGACCCCCAACGGTCAGTGTGCTGATCAATAGTGTAGTGGTGAGCTTTTGCATGGTGTCAATGTCCTCTTGGCTTGGAGATAGAAGGAAACGGGATTACTGACCGGTGGAGATCAATTCCCAGCTGCCGTCAGGCTGGCGGCAGGCGGTGCCGTAGGTCTTCTCCCTTTGGCCGCCGATGGTGACCTCATGCTGAAACTCGCGGCAATAACGTCCGGCACTGCTGGAGCCTTCACGGGTAGCAGTCACATACCCGGATGCGTTACCTTCGTGCCAGTAAATGGTCTCACCTATCGGTGCCGTCGTGGCACGTACCTGTGCGGCTTCGTGCTCGCGCTGTTGCTGCTCATTGAGGTTGTCCAGCAACTTCACGGCGATGGCGGTGAACGCCAGCCACTTGTAGGCATCATCGTCCTGGAAGTAGTGGCCATAGCCGTGATACAAATGGCCAAAGGGGCGCACGACCACGATATCACGGTGTCGCCGGATGCGGTGACGCGGGATGTTGTGCCTGTCACCGTGATGAATAATGGGTGATTTCATAGAGCGTGATTTTTCATGCTTGCGATAATCGCGCCGCTGGTCACTGCGGCGGTCGTGTCGATAATCGCGCCGCTGGTCACCACGGTGGTCTTGCCGAGAATCGCGCCGCTGGTCACCACGGTGGTCTTGCCGATAATCGCGCCGCTGGTCACTGCGGCGGTCTTGCTGAGAATCGCGGTGCTGATCACGCCGGTAATCGCGCGATTCGGCCTGTGCCGGAACCGTGACTGTACTCATGGCAATGACGCCGGCTGTCAATAAGGCAAGAATCGATTGTTGCATGGTCTTCTCCTGTCAGCTGGATAGTGTTGTTATTGAGTACCTAGTGTAGTACGGGTGCCTGTAAAGAAGTGATGCAGGCTAGGTAAAACCGGGTAAGTTTATGTAAAGCTGTGTAAAGATTCGTTTTACTGGCTGTTTCGGCAGCGCCGGGATGTGGCAACATCTGTTATAAATACCAGAGAGGCCCTGATTAACCTCGCCTGTGGATGCCATGAAAGAAGAACCCGGTATGAACCGACTGCTGGTTGTCGATGACGACACCGAACTCTGCAGCATGCTGCAGGAATACCTGGAGGGCGAAAATTTCCGGGTAGACATGGCACACGATGGTGACACGGCGCTGCAAATGGCACTGGCAGATGTATACGACCTCGTGGTGCTGGATATCATGATGCCGCGTCGCAACGGCTTCGATGTGCTGCGTGAATTGCGCGTGCACAGTAATACACCCGTGCTGATGCTCACTGCGCGGGGTGATGATGTCGACAGTATCGTTGGCCTGGAACTGGGCGCTGACGATTATCTGACCAAACCCTGCAATCCACGCGTACTGGTGGCGCGCATCCGCGCTATCCTGCGCCGGGCTGCGAATGTGGTCGATGCAAGTCGCGAGACAGACAGCGAACGGCTGCAGCTGGGCGACATCGAACTCCAGCCCGGCGCGCGCAGTGTGTTGCGTAACGGTGAGGCAGTCGCCCTCACCAGCACGGAATACAGTGTGCTTGAAGTCTTGCTGCGCTCCGCCGGACAGGTGGTTTCGAAGGCGGAACTGTCCGAACGCGCGCTGGACCGAGAACTGACCCGTTATGACCGCAGCCTCGACATGCATGTGAGTAACCTGCGCAGGAAACTGGGACCGCTGGGTGACGATTCCGAGCGTATCCAGACGGTGCGCGGCGTGGGTTTTCTGTATACGGTGACCTGAAAGCGGGAATCATGCACAGCTTGTTCTGGAAATTTTTCTTCTCCTTCTGGACGGCACTCATCCTGTTTGTTGTGGCCACTGTCTGGACAACCTCGCATTTCCTGGAACGAACGCGTGCGCAGCATCAGCAACAGTCACCGCAGCAACGCATGCTGGAACTGGTAACCGAGGGGCAGGCCGCGGCGGATCGTGGCGGGATCGAGGGCCTCAAAATCTGGTTAAGACAAATCGACCGGCGCCGGGCGGTCCCCCTGTTATTGATTGATGGTACGGGCGCGGATCTGCTGGAACGCCCGGTTCCAGCACGCATCGAGGCGCGCATCCAGCGCCATAAGCGCTTGCCCGATCATACCCGTGGAGCTGAAGTGACCCGTTCCCGCCCGCTGATACATCTGGATGACGGCACTACCTATCGGCTGATACCTGACTACCAGAGCCTTACCCTTGGACGCGTGTTGCGGCGTCCGCAAGCCATGTTGATGCCATTGTTCCTGGCCGGTGCCATCAGTGCCCTGGTGTGTTTCTTTCTTGCGCGTTATTTGTCCGCACCCATCCGCCGCCTGAGCCGTGCCACACAGCAGTTCGCCCTGGGTGACCTCGATCAGCGTATCGGGCCCGCCGTCGGCCGGCGCAAGGACGAAATCGCCGACCTGGCGAGGGACTTCGATCATATGGCGGAACGCGTGCAGGCCCTGGTGCAGGCACAACAACAGTTATTGAGCGATGTCTCGCACGAGTTGCGCTCGCCCCTGGCGCGGCTGCATCTGGCGCTCGGCCTTGCACAAAAAAAGGCGGGCATCGGGGTACACCAGGATCTCGAGCGCATCGAGCGCGAGGCCGAGCGCCTGGACGAGTTGATCGGCCAGATCCTGTCACTGTCGCGCATGGAATCCCGGGAGTACGCGCCCGGCAAGGGCCCGGTCAATCTGGTGGAACTGCTGGACACGGTTGCCGCCGACGCCGCGTTCGAGGCCGGGCCACGCAATTGCAAGGTCGTGGTGACAGAATCCTATCCGGTTGAACTACAGGGCATTGAGACCCTGTTGCACAGCGCGCTGGAGAACGTGGTACGCAATGCGCTGCGTTATACCGGGCCGAATACGACTGTGGAATTGAGCCTGATACCCGATCCCGGGCGCGTGGATTCTGTGCTGATCGAAGTGCGTGATCACGGGCCAGGCATAGCGGAGGATCTTTTGCCGCGCCTGTTCGAGCCGTTCGTACGTGCCGGCGAGGCACGTGACCGTGAGAGTGGCGGCTACGGGCTGGGACTGGCGATTGCCGACCGGGCAGTTGGCCTGCATGGCGGTTCGATTGAGGCGCGAAACCGGCCCGAGGGTGGTCTGAGCGTGCTGATCCGGCTGCCGATTGGAGCAATAACCGCAGCCAGAGCACATCAGGCCTGAACAACCGGGACCTGCCTACCCCGCCCCAGGGATATACTGGAATTTGTCTCAAGCGGCGCCACGATCGGCAATCAGGACGAATACGCCCCCATTTATCCTGTCTGTACCTTTTTAAGTTCTCAAGACTCGCCCGTTATTGCCGAAAAATGGGTAATCAGAGGTAGTTGTGCATTGCCGGTCCGGTGCTGGGGCATGGCAGGCATGTAACGATACGGTCAAATGGGGTCGGTCCGGGAAAAAATGGAATCGCATCATGTCCTAATAATTGAAGGCCTAAAGGACAGATACAAGGCACAAGCCGCCGTCCTGGTAAAGGCAGGATATTCAGTTCAGTCGGTGCAGTCGGATAGCATCGAGCAGCTGGCAGACCAGCTGCTCACCTCGAAACCGGATATCGTTCTGTACGGCATGGGCGAAAATATGCCCGGCCTGGAATCCGTGACTGCCCTCCTCACACAGGATTCCGCTGAAATTCCACTGATCGTGATTACCAACAAGCTGACGAAACGCAGCGTTACAGCCGCTGAAAATTGTGGTGCGACAGCCGTTGTCCAGAATAGACAGTCGGAGAGGTTGCTACGAACTGTCAAAAAGGAGCTCCGGTCTGCCTTGTTGCATCGCAGAGTTGATCGCCTTGAGAATGAGTTCGAGCTAATCCAGCTGCAGCACAGGATCAACGAACTTGAAAACACCCTGAGAGAAAGGGATGCCCGCTGCATTGACCTGACGGAAGACTGCCGCAACGCCATTGCATATATCCACGAGGGGATTCATATCTATGCCAACCGGTCATACAGCAACCTGCTTGGCTTTGATGACGATAATGAGATCATTGGCACTCCCCTGCTGAACTGGATTGATCTGCACCATAATGTAGTTCTCACGAAGTTACTGCGTAATCCGTTCGCCAGCCATGATATTACAAAGCTCAAGGTCAAGCTGATACAGAATGATGCAGAGCCAGCCGAAGTAGACATGGAATTTTCCGCGGTCAAATATCATAACAAGCTCTGCACCCAGATCACGGTACGTACCAGCGGCGAGCGGAAAATACACAAGCCATCGACGGACACGCTCATGCACCATGACATGATTACAGGGCTTTATAATCGCCAGTATTTCATGAAAGTGCTGAATGAGAACATTACCACCAGCGTTAAATCCGGAATGTTCCAGGCGGTTACGTTTATCCTGCTTGATAACTTCAAGACAATTCGCGAGAAAATCGGCGTTATCTCCAGTGACGCCCTGATTAGCGATATTACCGGACTGATATGGGAAATCTACGGACATGAAAACACAATAGCCCGGTTTGGGGACTACACGTTTACGGTCCTGAACAATTACAGCTACAAGGAAGGTGCATATCAGCTCGCCGAGACCCTGCGCGGCAAGATTGAAAAACATTCCATGACCATTAATGGTCACACCGTCAGCACGACATGCAGTATCGGAATATGCGTCATCAACGAACATATGAAGGATGCCCAGAATGCGCATTCGCGCGCCGATCTTGCCTGCGAACTCGCCCGCACATCCGGAGGGAACCAGATCCATGTCCACAGCACTACCATAGACGCGCAGATCGACCGTGAAATCGAGAAAAAAATGGATGACATGGTCAGAAAAACGATTGACGAGGACCGGTTTTACCTGGTCTACCAGCCCGTCATCAGCCTGAACGGCAAGGCAGGCGGACACTACGAGGTACTACTGCGCGTACTCGACGAGGACGGTCATGTCATATTGCCCGGCCAGTTCCTGTCTCTGGCTGAAAAATCACCCCTGATCATGGACATTGACCGGCGGGTGATCCAGATGGCCTTCAAGACACTGGCTGACATGCACAAGGAAGAGGAAAATACATCGTTTTTCATCAAGTTATCGGGCGAAACACTTGCTGATCCGCTACTCCCGGAGTGGATCACCCTGCAGCTGAAAGAATATTATTTGAGGGGCGATAGCATCATTTTCGAAATACCGGAATCGGTTGCGACAAACAGGCTGCAAGAAACACAGGCATTTGTAAAAGCCATGCAGGCCCTTGACTGCAAGGTGGCCATTGAACATTTCGGATATGCCAATAAACCTGAAATCATCAAGTATCTGTCCGTAGATTTTCTGAAAATTGACGGTTCACTGATCAATAATCTTGCGTCCAGTAGGGACAACCAGAAGAAGGTAAAGTCCATCGTTGATCTCGCACGGAGCACCAACACACTGTGTATCGCGGAACATGTAGATGATGCCCACTGCCTCGTTATGCTTTGGCAATACAGCATCGATTACATACAGGGCAATCTTGTACAGGAACCAAGCAAGGACCTTACGCACGACTTCGAGGATGAAGCCGCACTTGCCGGAATTATGGAGACCGACACCGAGTAACTGCTGAAATCAACAGGGACGATTATGTGCCTGATTTTATGCTGCGTGGAATGAGTCTTTCTCGAGCTTGCGTACCTGCTTTTTCATCAGATCGACGATGGCATAAACACCGACGTGGCGGTTGGGCGAAAGATGCTCGTCGAGTCTCAGCCGGGTGAACAGTTCGTCGACGTCCAGCTGTTCGATTTCCCGGGCGCTTCGGCCGGCGGTGAGCTGGATCAACAGCGCCATCCATCTAGCCCGACCTGGATGCTAAAACCACTCCAGTGTGGATCACCTTTCCAGATACCCGGCCATGATGCCGACGGCCTGTTCAATGCCCTGCGGCACGGGAGGTTCGGGCACCGGCTGCCGCCATACGCGTTCCAGCGCCGCACCGAAGGCGCCGGACTGGAATTGCGCGATGCTGATTTCTTCCAGGCAGCCGTGCTGCCGCGCCCAGGCGTTCAGGTGCGGTGTCTCCGGCCAGTCCGGGCGCGCCAGTGTCAGTAACGGCACCGCGTTGCACACCGCCTCGGCGTAGGTCCCGTAACCCGGTTTGGTCAGCACCGCATCGGCCGAGGCCAGTACATCGATGAATGACAGGGATGAGGTACTGGCAGCGAACCAGTCAGCGCGCGGCGCATCCGGTGTGGTTGGAAACAGCCAGGCCACTCCCTTGATGCGCGGCCAGTTCGCCAGCGGTAACGCACAGTCAATCCCGCCCAGCGCGACCAGCACGATCCGAGTCTCAGGCGGCACACCGAGTTCTGTGCGCAAGAGCTGCCTGGAACGCCGGCCCCGGCGCGCAATCGGTCCGATGGCACGGCAGTTGTCCAGCTCCGGCATCGGCAGCGCGGGCCGTGGCGCCAGGAACACGTCCGCGGCACGGTAGCCCGACCACATCTGCTCTAGGATCGGGCGCAGCTCCGGGCCGGTGCCGGCATAGGCGGCCAGGACCGTTGCCCAATTGAGCGAACACAGCGCCACTGCCGGGACTCCGACCTGAGCGGCCGCGGCCAGCAGGCGGTAGGGAATATTGGCCAGCAGCAGGTCGGGAGCCAGCGCCTGCAGCTGCTCGACATCCGCCTGCAGGGCGTCATCCCAGCCGCGGTGGGACTCATCAAACACCTTGAGCGAGGCCGCCACGTCCACTTCCCAGGCACTGTGCATGCGCATAATCGGATCGGTCGCCTGCCGCAGATGGGTGAACGCAGGCGCCAGCCGTTCCGCCAGCACGGGGCGCGGCAGTTGGCTCATCACCGTCAGCCTGAGTGCCGGCAAGCGCTCGTGCAAGGCATTGAGGACTGGGACGCACTGCGCGAGATGACCGTAGCCGTGTCCGGACAAGGCCAGCAGCACATGCCGGGGGCGCATCATTCCACCTGCAGGCTTGACGCAGTCAAACGCTTTCCGGGAGCAGCCGCTCCATCAGGTAGCCCAGGCAGTCCTGGCGGATAATCCTCTCGTCCAGCGTAAACATGGACGGCATGAAGGGCCGCGTGGTAACAAGCGCGCTCTTGTTGATCGCAAAATAGCGGTCCTGCACCGGCTTGCCGTTTTCATCGCGTACGTCCAGCTGCAGGCTGTGGCCGCCTTGCAGCCAACCCAGCTGGGTGCCCGCCGGCAGTTCCCTGAAATTCAGGTGATCGATGCCATCGATCAGGCGCAGGTCAGCGCTGTCGTCCGAAAACCCGAAACTGACATGATCGGGGATCTTCACCGTGGCCACCGTGTGGTACAGGTCGACATCGTGGGAGGGTACCGGTTCCTGCGACAGTTCATTCTGTTTCAGGCAGGCCTCGATGTAGTCGCGGGCATGCTCCACGCCGTATTGATGGCTGGACTTGCCGCACTCGATGGTGACCGCCGGGCAGAGATGTGACATGGCCATCGACTGCACACCCAGCGGCCGGATGAAATACACCACAGTACGGCTGAACAGGGACGCCAGGTGCAGGAACTGGTTATCGATGCGGTTCATGCAGGCGTAATGCGGATTGATGCCGCTGTTGTTATGCACATCGATGCTGGCGAATACCTGCCGCTCACGCATCGTGTCCACCACCCGCCGCATCATCCGCACCTCAGGTGCATCGGCATGCTCGGTCCCTGGCCAGATCCGGTTGTAATCCAGCTGGTCATCCAACCGGCGCAGCCCCTGGCGGGCCGCCGCCACGTTGCCGATGAGCAGCGACAGGGAACGCGGCAGCTCGCGTTCCCGGTAGTCACGCAGCAGGGCCTGTACGGCATAAAAGCCGGTGTCCTCATTGCCGTGCGCGAGCACGGTGACGAACAGCGGCTCGGAACGGCGGCCCTGGAGGTGGATCAGGGTTGGGCCACCCAACAAGGCTTCCAGTTCGGCTACCTCGGCCTCCAGCAGCCCCTCCGGGAGGGTTTCGAGTTCATTTAACATGAATAGCTTCTGTCTTCAATTGCATCAAATATCAATATATAGTTTATAAATAACATGATCTGCCTCGATCATGCTCGATTCAGGCTCCATTCATGGACCGGCTGACCCCCTTCCTGGCGCTGGTAATAGGCCTCGGTCAGCGCCTCCATACCGACCCCGTGGCGGGCCACATAGGCACGTTGCCAGGCCGTCCCGGTCTGGGTGCTGCGTACCCGCGCCGCGATGATGGCGAGGTATTTGTCGATATCTATCACATCGATCTCCAGCGTCTCCAACCCGCGCCGTGCCAGCGGCAGCAGCTGCTCCAGGATCAGGGAGCGGATCGGCCCCTTTTTGCCATCCAGCCAGATTACCGGTGCCTCCAGGCTGTGGCGTGCGGCGGTATAGAAATTGTCGCGCGCCCGGTCGAAGGGAAGCTGCTGCTCCGGGGGGATCTCGGCGTCGATCAGCGCCTGGCTCAGCCCGAAAAAGAACGCGGCGTTGGCAATCAGGTCTACCACGCTCGGCCCACCGGGCACGACGCGGTGTTCGATGCGTAGGTGTGGTATCCCGTCGTAATCGAAACCGATCAGGGGACGGTTCCAACGCCAGATAGTCCCGTTGTGCAGGCGCAGGTGCGACATCTGCTCCAGCCCCTCGTTAAACGTCATGGGCAACAAGACGGGATAGTGTTGCTCGTTTTCCGTGAAACACTCGAAGATCGAGTTGCGCACATAGCCAGAACCGAAGGTCACGCGCCGCATCGGACCGTGGCTGGCCCCGGCAAATCCACCCACGGAGACCGACTGCTCGAACAGTGGTATTCGGGTCTCGTCCCAGAGATCGTGACCGAACAGGTAGGGTGAGTTGGCCGCCAGCGCCACCATGGGTGCGGACAGGACCAGCGAGGCATTGTAGGCGCGCAGGGCATGGCGCGGATGCACCTTGATGTGCAACTGGAAGGACGTGGTGGCCGATTCCAGCATGACGCTTTCATGCGCGGTCTTGAGGTGCTCGCGACCGTGAATATCGAGAGCCAGTGGTTTACCCTCGCGCAGCCGCAGCACCTGCTCGTTGAGGGCCCGGTAACGCTTCATGTCCGACATGTTGGCCTGGGTGAGCTCGGACTCCCGCACGGTGGGCAGGATACCAATCATCAACAGGCGCGTATCCAGCTCTGCCGCCACCCGCCGGCAGCGCTCCCAGGTCGAGCCCAGGCTGGCCTCGAAGCGGCTGAGTGCCGAACCCCACAGGTGCTGCGGGTAGTCATTCAGTTCCACGTTGAAGCGCGCCAGCTCGGGGACCACCATGGGGTTGTCGAGACGCGCCAGGAATTGCTCGTTGATGGCCGCCGGCCGGGCCGCACTGTCAATCAACCAGGCCTCCAGCTCAAATCCGCCCATGCGGTCACGCGGCGAGAAGATCCCCTGCCTGAACCACTCGCCTAACAGCGCAGTCTCAACCCGCAGCGCCTCGGCATACGCGCCGAAGTCCTCCGGGGTAAAATGCGACTCGCGTATTTCCTGGCCCATATGCGCTCAGCGATCTTGTGCAGTGAGTTTCTCGAGCGGCTTCACTGCCTGTTGATAACAACCTCGTTGACGGCCTCCAGCCGCTCTGGCGTCCCGATATCAAACCAGGTGCCGGTGTAGTGCTCGCCGCTGACCTGGCCTGCGTCCATGGCCTTGCGTAGTAACGGGGCCAGCGGGAAGACCCCCGGCGTGCAGCCGGTAAACAGCTCCTTGCGGTATACGCCGATACCGCTGAAAGTCAGTCGCCAGGGCCCCTGCTGTGTGACCTGCCCGTCGGTCAATACAAAATCGCCCCCTGCATGGTGCTCCGGGTTGTCGACCAGCACCAGGTGCGCCAACCCCCCGGGACTGGCTGGCAGGGTCGCAAACGGGAAATCGGTCCAGATATCGGTATTCACCACCAGGAAGGGTTCGTCCCCGAGCAACGGCAGGGCCTTATAAATCCCGCCACCGGTCTCCAGCGCCCCCTCGGGTTCAGCCGAATAATGGATGGCCACACCGTAGGCCCGGCCATCGCCCAGTGCCGCAACCAGCTGCTCACCGAGGTGAGCATGGTTGATCACCAGCTCCCGGATACCGGCCTGCGCCAGCCCGTGGATATGACGCTCGATGAGGGTCTGGCCACCGATGCGAAGCAAGGACTTGGGGGTACGGTCGGTGAGGGGACGCATCCGCTCACCGCGTCCGGCGGCAAGGATCATGGCTTTCATTGACTGGCCCGTTTAGTGTTCCTGAAACCCGGCGAGTGTTAGCTGTGTCACACCCGCCCCATTGCAAGCAAGTGTAACATTAGCTTTATCCGGCGCCCGTACCGCTATTATAATGCCGCCAGGTACATCATTTTTCTCTCAAGGAAAACCAGACCATGAAATCTGCAAAGCTCATCAAGCACACGGCCCTCGCCACGATCATCACCGGACTCATCGGCTGCACCACCGTCAATCCCTATACCGGCGAACAACAGGTCAGCAAGGCCACCAAGGGCGCCGGCATCGGCGCCGTCGCCGGCGCCGTGGTCGGCGCCATCAGCGGCGATGACTCCAAGGAACGCCGCAAGCGCGCCCTGATCGGCGCCGGGGTCGGCGCACTGGGCGGTGGCGGCATCGGTTATTACATGGATGTCCAGGAGAAGAAGCTGCGCGACCAGCTTCAAGGCACCGGCGTGGGCGTCACCCGCATTGGCGATGAAATCATCCTGAATATGCCGGGCAACATCACCTTCGCGACCGACAGCGCCAACATCAACGCGAACTTTTACGATGTCCTCAACTCGGTGGCACTGGTACTGAAGGAATTCGAAAAGACCGTGATCATCGTGGCGGGACACACCGACAGCACCGGCGCGGACAGTTACAACCAGCAACTCTCCGAACGCCGCGCCGGCAGTGTGGCACAGTATCTGCGCAGCCAGGGCATCAGCGACATGAGGGTCATTGTTGAGGGCTACGGCGAATCACGCCCGATTGCCTCCAACGACACCGCCCAGGGCCGCCAGATGAACCGCCGCGTCGAACTGACCCTGTCACCGATCACCCAGTAGGATACAGACCGCAACACCAGGGGGTTGCCGGCAGGCGGGTACCTGCCGATTCTGCCGGGAACCCTTATTTTTCTCCTGCCGCCCCACGGCTGGACAGCCTGCCGGCAGCATCCCGCCTGAACCCGTTTACGTTTTTTGCGTGCGCGGCAACCCCACGGCTGGAGCTAGTCGAACTGTTCGATGACGTCCTGCATAATGAATTCGCCCAGCCCCGTCAACTCCTCGTAGCGCGCGGCGACATCGGTCACGTACCCCAGTGTGCGCGGGATATCGGCGAGATAGCCGGGCTTGCCATCACGGTGGTTGAGGCGGGTGAAGATACCAGCGGCCTTGAGATGGCGCTGCACACCCATCAGGTCAAACCAGCGCAGGAATTGCTGCGGATCTTTATGCTCTATGCGCAGAATGCCGGACTGCAGCGCCAGTTCCTGATAGCCCAGCGCCCAGTCCTCGACCCGTGCGCGCGGCCAGCTGATGTAACAGTCGCGCAACAATGACACCAGGTCATAGGTCACCGGACCGATCACGGCGTCCTGAAAGTCGAGGATGCCCGGGTTGTTCTGCCCGGTCACCATCAGGTTGCGCGAATGGTAGTCCCGGTGCACGCAAACCTGCGGTTGAACGAGGGCATTTTCTGCAAGCACTTCAAAGACACTGTCCAGCATTGCTGCCTGCGTGCCACTCAATGCAATACCCAGGTGCTCACCGATCAGCCAGTCCCTGAACAGGGCCAGCTCGCTCATCAGCAGGGTGCGATCATAGTCGGGCAGCACACCCGCTGCCGGTGCGCAGGCCTGGAGGGTCGCCAGTGCGCCCAGGGCGTCGCCGTACAGGCGATCGACACTTTCATCGTTCAATGCATCAAGGTAGAGCCGGCTACCCAGGTCCGACAGCAGCAGAAAGCCCTGTTCGAGGTCGTCGTCGATGATCTCCGGCACATTCAGACCGACGCCGTAGAACATGCGCGCCACCCGGATATAGGGACGGCTGTCCTCCTTGTCCGGCGGCGCATCCATGACAATAAAACTGGCGCCTTCATGGGCGACCCGGAAGTAACGGCGAAAACTGGCGTCTGCCGAGGCCGGGTTCAGGGTGTAATCCCTGAATGCGAGCTCGTCCTGAAGCCATTGTTTCAGGGCTTCGATTCGTTGGGGCACTGTGAAAAATCCATTGCTGATTGTCGGGGACTGGAACGCGCCATTATAGGCAGATGCACCCCCCGTGGGTACGGC
>JAOTTU010000024.1 GCA_029864225.1 Gammaproteobacteria bacterium
GCACAGCACCAGCAGCGTGAATGTCAGGTACCCCCTCATGACGCTCGATCATACACCCGCCGGCGCGGGTCAGTAACACACAGGTGTGGCCTTGGTCGTAACCCGCTATTGGACACGCGCACAGTGCGGCTGAGATATTTCCTGCAGCGACTGAACTGGTATTTGTTGTACAAGCGTTGTGCCGATACTACCAAGTTACGCTACTATCCCTCCAGGAACGCAGGCTACCGTATTAGTTACAGGACAGACTCATGAAACTTGCCATGATCGGCTTGGGAAAGATGGGCGCCAATATGGTGCGGCGCCTGGTAAAAGACGGGCACGCTGTCGTGGCCTATGATGTGTCGGCCGAGGTAGCCGATGCCCTGGCCGGTGAACTGGACAACGTCACCCCGGCGGCCGATCTCGCGGCGGTTATCGCCAGGCTCGAAGGGCCGCGCGCGGTCTGGCTGATGGTGCCGCACCAGTTTGTCGACCCGTCCATCGACGCCCTGCTGGCCGCCGGCCTGGAGCGGGGCGACCTGGTCATCGACGGCGGCAATTCCAATTTCAAGCAGAGCCAGGCGCGCGGCACACGGCTGGCCGAGGCCGGTATCCACTTCGTCGACTGCGGCACCTCGGGCGGCGTCTGGGGACTGGAGAACGGCTACAGCCTGATGGTCGGGGGCAGCGACGCAGCTGTCGCACTGATCGAGCCGGCACTCAAGTCGCTGGCGCCCGCGGCGGATACCGGCTGGGGCCATGTCGGGCCGGTCGGCGCCGGCCACTACGTCAAGATGGTCCATAACGGCATCGAATACGGGCTGATGCAGGCCTACGCCGAGGGCTTCGAGATGATGCAGTCCCGGGAGGAACTGCAGCTCGACCTGCACCAGGTCGCGCAAATCTGGCAGCACGGCAGCGTGGTGCGCTCCTGGCTGCTCGACCTGATCGCGGAGGCACTGGGCGACGCGGCCCACATGGCGACGCTGAGCGACTATGTCGATGACTCCGGCGAGGGCCGCTGGACGGTGCACGATGCCATCGACAATGCCGTCCCCACACCGGTGCTGGCGCTGGCCCTGCAGATGCGCTTTCGCAGCCGCCAGGACCCGTCCTATGCCGGCAAGCTCCTGAACGCGATGCGCGCCGGCTTCGGCGGGCACGCCATCCGCCCGACTGACAGCAGCAAGGACTAGGCATCGTGACCGAACCCATGGATCAACGTTTCTGCAACGAATCGGCCGACCCTGCCAATATCGTCATCTTCGGCGCCACCGGCGACCTGACCATGCGCAAGCTGATGCCGGCCCTGGTGCGCATGGTCGACTGCGGGCTGATGCATCCGCAGAGCCGCATCATCGGCGTTGTCCGGGACATGAGCAGCGCTGCCTGGCTGCAACTGGTCCGTGACGGTCTGGCGGAGTTCTCCCCCGAGGTCGGCATGGACGAGGACCGCTGGCAGGCGTTTTCCGCCCTGCTGAAGATGGTGCCCGGCGACCTGGAGGACGAAACCACCTATACCCGGCTGGCTGAGTCGCTGGAGCAGTTGGGCGACAGCAAGAACGCCATGTTCTACTGCGCCATCCCGCCGAAGTGGTACCGCATAGCGGCCCGGGGATTGAACAAGGCGGGACTCACCGCGCAGGACGAGGGCTATCGCCGTCTCGTCATCGAGAAGCCCTTCGGCATGGACCTCGACTCGGCCCGCGAGCTGAGCCGGGAGCTGCAGTCGGTCATCGACGAGTCCCAGATCTACCGGATCGACCACTACCTGGGCAAGGAAAGCGTACAGAACCTGCTGGTCTACCGCTTCGCCAATAGCATCATGGAACCCCTGTGGAACCGCAATTACATCGACCACATCCAGATCTCGGTGTCCGAGACCCTGGGGATCGAGTACCGCGCAAAATATTACGAAAATGCCGGTGCCCTGCGCGACATGATCCAGAGTCACCTGATGCAGATGATGACGCTGGTCGCGATGGAACCGCCGGTCGAGTTCACCGCCCACGCCGTGCGCGATGAAAAGATGAAGGTACTGCGCGCCGTGCGCCGCTTCGAACCGCAGACGGTGTCGGCGCAGGTAGTCGCGGCGCAGTACGCAGCGGGCCGCATCGACGGCGAAGACACCCTGGCCTATGTCAGGGAGGACGGCGTGGCGCCCGACTCGGCCACCGAGACCTTTGCCGCGGTGCGTTTCCAGATCGACAACTGGCGCTGGCAGGGTGTGCCGTTCATACTCTGGTCAGGCAAACGCATGGAGAAAAAGGTTTCCGAGGTGATGATCCGCTTCCGCAAGCCGCCCTTCAATCTGTTCGATACCCACGCCTCGGCGCCGGCGGCCAATGCCCTGGTATTCCGCCTGCAGCCCGACGCGGGGGTGGTGTTGCGCATGAACGCCAAGCAGCCCGGTCTGACCACCGACATCCAGCGCCTGGTGATGCGCGCGCCGTATGCGGATGATGACGCAGAGGTTGCCGATGCCTACGAGATATTGATGCACGACGTGCTCACCGGTGATGGCACCCTGTTTTCGCGCTCCGACGAGGTGGAGGAATCCTGGGAGATCGTCGAACCCATTCTGCAGGCCTGGAAGGACCGCTTCTCCATCGGGCGCTACCGTGCCGGTACCTGGGACATCCCCGCGATGGACACGTTGACCCGTGACTGCGTCGGCGGCTGGCACACCCCCAGCTGAAGCCTTTCGAATGAGCAAATTCCAGATCTATCCGGATACGGAAATGCTGGCCAGGGCCGCGGCCGATTACCTCTTTGAAAGGATTCGGGATTGCCTGGCGCGGAAACAGCTTTGCCATGTCGCCCTGCCGGGGGGCCGCAGCCCGGCCCGCTGCCTGGAACTGCTGGCAGAATTGCCGTTGCCCTGGGACCGGATCCACTGGTACCTCGGTGATGAGCGCTGCTACCCGCCCGGCCATGCGCAGCGCAACGATACCCTGGTGCGAAAGCACCTGTGGTCGAAAATCGACTCGCCCGCGGCAAATCAGCACCCGATCCCCGCCGAGCTGGGACCCGAGCCGGCGGCCGCGGCCTATGCCGGGGTTATCCAGGCAATCGGCACTCTGGATATCGTACTGCTGGGCATGGGCGAGGACGGTCACACCGCCAGCCTGTTCCCGGAGAATGCCGCCCTCGAGGATGAGCGCCTGGTGGTACCGGTTTTCGCTGCACCCAAGTCCCCCGCCGAGCGGGTGTCACTGGGACTCACGGCACTGCAGGCCGCCGGTGAACGTGTGGGGCTGGTTGCGGGCGCCGGCAAACGTGAGGCACTGCAACGGCTGCGGGACGGCGAACAACTGCCGATCGCCCGGGTAGGCCCCGTCGTCTGGTTTATCGATGAGGACGCGGTCTAGCTTTAAAGGTGTCAGGAACCTTTTTTCATGCAGCATTTTAAATCGTAAAGAAAGGAACAACAAAGGTTCCTGACACCTTTACAGCACACTGTTTAATCGGCTGTGGTAAAAGCGGATAATACAGTACCTGTCCGGGCAAGGTCCGTCGCATAGTTGTCGCGCAGAACCTGCAGACGGGTGAGATGCGCCTGTTTGCCGGCCTCAAGTGCTGTCCAGCATTCGTCAAACATGGCGGACACCTGCTCAGTTCCGGCTGAGATACCTCTTTTCACGCCGGTAAATGCCGCTTTAGCCAAAGACGGACGCAATTGCCTCAGTACAATCCAGGGAACAAACCCTGCCAGTGCGATCAGCAACAGGCTATGGATCGCAAAATTCAGGCCCAGAAACGCGCCCTCGCCCACTGTACCCGCAATGAAACGCTGAATGACGTGATAACCCGCCCAGCCGGCAGCGGCCAGCGGCAAGGCCCACTGGAGGAAACCAAACAGGCGACGCAAAAAACGTGTTGCCAGATTTCCCGGCTTTTGCAGAGCACTGGCCATCCCGCTGTGAATCGAGGTCAGGAACTCCGCCTCTGCCTCCATCAGCAATCCATTCAACCGCGCCTGCGCCGGCGGCAGGGGTAACCGATGGCGGGTGAACCGGTTTTCAAGCCCGAGAGCGAGCGCATGCAGCCTGTTCCGGCAACGGACATCGTAAATCGGGTTGAAAGAAGAGACGGTTTTTTCACTGTCAGTGGCTTGCGGCCCTGGCTCGAGCACAGGCAGCTTATCCGGTTGCAAGGCTTCCTGCGCCAGCCAGCGCTGGTATAACAGTCCGGCATTCTGACCCAGCATCACACCGAGCTCGCTGATGCCCTGGCGGCTGATCATGTCCCAGTCGTCCGCCATGGCCTTCCAGGCATCGCTGTCCTGCACGCGTTGATACAGTTGATCGATCAGCCGACCCAGTGCAGACCACTGCCTGTCAAGCGCCAGTTTTTGCAGCTTCTCCAGTCCGTGTTTTTCCAATGCCTTGGCTAAAGTATCTTCCAGCGCCGCAAAGTCATCATCCGCAAGCTCTACAGTACAACTGGTCCTGAACACCCGCGGATTTTGAAATCCCTGCTGCAGCAGGCGCTGACTGAAATCATCACGCTGCGCCTCCAGGCCTTCGTCCCAATGATTCATGACAAACAGCCAGGCGTGTTTATTGCCGCGGGCCTGCACAAAATGCCAGCCCAGGTCATCCTGGTAGCGATCCGGCGTTACCACATAGACCAGCCAGTCGAGCACCGGCAGCCACTGCTCGACGATGGCGCGGTTGCTTTGCTCGGTACTGTCGATGTCCGGCATGTCCAGCCAGGCAAAATATTTTCTGCTGTCG
Source organism: Gammaproteobacteria bacterium (assembly GCA_029864225.1). Classification (GTDB taxonomy): domain Bacteria; phylum Pseudomonadota; class Gammaproteobacteria; order UBA9214; family UBA9214; genus CAMYJZ01. Next base: position 4,722 of record JAOTTU010000024.1, read on the forward strand.
TCAGCGTGGTAGACAACACGGGTGGCAACGGTTGGCAGTTCTTGCTCGTGCAACGAGTCCTTGTAATCCTGATGCAGATAAAGCGTCACCTGGTGTGACGTTGGGCGGACCACACCTACCGTTGCAATAGCGCTGCCTGCCAGGCGGTTCAACAGGCTGCTTTTACCGACGCCGGTGCCACCAAAGAATGCAACCAGCAAGGGCCTTTGTTGTGCATCGAACAGGGCATCCGCGTGTGCGGTTTCCAGTAACTCGAGTTTTTCAGCGTCAGCCGGTGTCAGCCAGCCGTCCTGTAACAGGCTGCCTGCCCACTCCTTCAGCGCACGATAACAGCTTTCAAAGCGTTCCATGGACGTACTCATGCCGGCAAGTCCTGCTCTGCCGCCGCCAGCAGTTCTGGCTGAATGGCATAGAGACCCTGCTGCGACATCTGCCCTGGAAGCTGCCTTAACAGTTGCTGCAGGTTGTCATGCAACAGCTTGCCGCAGACTGCATCATGTTGCGTTTGTTTAAGGCGGCGTTCGATGCGCCGCATGTATTGGCCGACCGCGCCTTCCGTCAACAGGGAGGCAAAGGACAGCATGGCCGGCGTAAGTACCAGGTCATTCACACCGATGCCGCCGGTTTTCAGTGCAATAACAACCGCCGCCGCGTCAGCGGTTACGCGCGCGGCACGCAAACTGTTCAGTGTGAGTGGATGTTGCTGCAGGTATTCAAACAGTTCCTGCCCAGCCTGTTCAATGTCATCGGCAAAAGCCGCCTGGTAGCGGTCGATATCACTGCCCGTAGCAGTCCGGATTTCATCTGCGCGTTGTTCAAGCTCACTAAACAGATTGGCCCACCAGCGTCCGCCTGATCGGCCAAGCTGCTGGCCTGATGTATGCTGCAGGGAGACGAGTAGCTGCTGGATGATCTCGGAAAGAATTTCTTTTTCGCGGTCCTGGGGTTGTTCGTAACTGCCGATGCCGGTTGTTGATCCAAATACGCTGCGTAACTTGCGTCCGGGCCAGGTCAGTATGTGGCGTGCCCTGCCCAGCGTGTTCGCCAGGGCCGGAATTTCCAGCAGTTCGAGCAAGCGGACCATCGCCTTCTGCAGGGTCGCACTGTAGACCGGCGCCTTCAGGTATTCAGCTTCGTAGGCATGGCAGGCCACATCCAGTGCCATTGCGACCTCTTTCTGCCAGGCCTCTGCATGACTGGTTTCAACTTCCAGCGGGGCAACCCAATCCTGCCAATGACGTTGAATCAAGGCATGGATACGCTGATCAGGCAGTGGTTGATCCGGTTCTGGCAACAACTGGTTTACAGAATCCGCAAATTGACTGGCATGCTGCGCATCAAGTTGCTGATCGGCAAGATAGGGCATGCTGATCACACGTGCCGTTATGGATTCATTTTCAAGTCGTTGCTGCAGAGAGCCCGTCAGTACCTCCACGGCGTCCTGCGGCGTCTTATTGATACAAAGCAATAGCGGCAATTGCAATGGCTGTACCAGTCTCAGCGTGTTCCAGACCGTCTGATCGGCATACTTTTCCTTGCTCACCATAAACAACACGGCATCGGCTAAACCCAGCAGTTTAAGCGCAATGGTGCGGTAACCGCGCGAACTGACCGAATCAAAATCCGGTGTATCCCAGATCAGCACCGGCTGGTCGAACCTTGGCCCGGCACTTTCCACCGCATGAATGGCATAGGCATCCAGTTCATCGGCAGACAGTTCGTTATAAGCCGTCTTTTTCCAGCCCTCGAAATATTCGGCAATACACGCCTCCGCAGTCTCGCCAGGTGGAACTGTGGCGAATCCCTGTGCATGGCGGGTATAACCTGCCAGCGGGTTGGCTAGCGCCACCTCCCGGCCCAGCAGCCAGTTAACCGCTGTGCTTTTGCCTGCCTGGGTGGGACCGACCACAACCAGATTGAGCGGCATGCCGCCATATTCCACCCTGAGGCGCTGGTAACGCAGCAATGATTCCGCGAGCACCAGCGATGGATCCACGTCGACAATACCGGCCAGTTGAAGCCCGGTCTGCCGCTGCAGCAAGGTTGTCAGGAATTGTTCAAGGGCCCGCAAATACGTTCTCCTGGCGAGGAAATTATTGTGTAATAGCATCCGGCCATACAGAAATACCGAAACATGATACTCGACAAGCCCGGTTTTCGCAGAAACCTGCGCCCCCAGATGGAACTTGTCGCCATTTATCCTGCGCCCTAAGCCGCAGCGCCAGTGCAGGCTGTACAGACTGCTCAAAAAAGTAAAGGACCGTTGCCTGCTCGGTGGCCGCTACCATTACCATGCCGGGCATTGGCAGTGCATCGAAGCCTGCCAGGCTAATTACCCAGCACCACTGCTGTCCCATAAAGTTTGTCAATGCGTGTAAAGGGCCCCTGGTAGCTATGGTTACATAGTGTCCCAGTGATGCCCGGTGACATGAAATAATATTGCCTATGATTCAATAATAATCCCCTCTCCCATGAGTGGGAGAGGGCCAGGGTGAGGGTTGATAAGTCATGAAGTTAAGAAACTTCGTTTCTCACCCCTCATCCTAACCTTCTCCCCTTGTAGGGGAGAAGGAATTATGTGGGACAGCAGTGGATAAATCTGTCACTGGTTGAAAACTTACTGGCTTTGACCGGCCCGGGCGTGCAGCCGTGCGCGGATAGCGTCCTCAATTTCAATTTCCTCCAGATAGGCACCCATCCGGCCGAGCGCGGTTTCGATATCCGGCAGGATGACGTTCTCAAGGGCGCGGGCGCGCCGTTCGGTGAGTCGGTATTCGGTGAACAGGCGGTGCAGATTGCCGGAGATCCCCGCCAGCACAGTGCTCAGGCGCATGAGTTCCTGAAACGCCTCGCGGCAGCGTGACGCTTCGCTGGAGGGATTGCTTGGGGATATTGCGGGATTCGCTGCGGATTCGCCGAGTTCCAGTGCCGTCTCCACCAGCGTGACGCCCATGAGGTTGCGGCGGGTTGATTCGATGCGCGCGCCATCCAGTGAAGCCGCAGGGTATACACCCAGGCCCTGCAAGCCGTGGCGTTTTACGGCGGCGCCGAGCTGTTGCTGTGCTGCGCGGGTTTTTTCCTCCAGTTCCATCAGCAGGCGCTCGTAACGGTTCAACTGTTGCAGCAGTTCCGCGGCCAGCAGCAAACGTTTCTCATCGAGGAAATCATAGGCATCCTGGACGACCAGCCGTTCCGCCTTCAGCTCCAGTACCACGGCGTGCGTCGGCGCCTGTTCGGGACCCATCAGGGCGACTCTCTCACCTTGATGTGAGCTTCGATCTGCCGGTCGCTAAGGCGATGTAGTTCCGACATCGGCAATGTCTGCAATAACTGCCAGCCGATGCTCATGCTCTGTTCCAGTGTTCGTGCGCTGTCCTGGGTTATCAGTTCCTCCTCGAAACGATCGCCGAAATCCAGGAACTGCTGATCGACCGCCGACAGGCCATCGCGCCCGACCACACTGGCCAGCACCCGCACATGGACCGCGCGCGCATAAGCCGCATACAGCTGGTTGGAAAGCGCCGGGTGATCGGCGTCGGTAAAACCTTCGCCGGTGCCGTCTTTCATCAGCCGCGACAGCGACGGCAGCACCTTGACCGGCGGATAGACACCGGCGCGATCCAGTTCGCGGTCGAGCACGATCTGGCCTTCGGTAATGTAGCCGGTTAGATCGGGAATCGGGTGGGTGATGTCGTCCGACGGCATGGTGAGAATCGGCACCTGGGTCAGTGATCCCGACCCGTCCCTGAGACTGCCGGCACGTTCATAGAGTGTCGCAAGGTCTGAATACATGTAGCCGGGAAAACCCTTGCGGCCTGGGACTTCGCCGTGGCTCGCCGAAACCTCGCGCAACGCTTCGCAGTAGTTGGTCATGTCGGTCATCACCACCAGCACGTGCCTGCCCTCCACGAACGCGAGGTATTCCGCTGCGGTCAGCGCAAAACGCGGACACAGCAGGCGCTGGGTGCTGGAGTCCGAAGCCAGGTTGAGAAACAGTGAGGTATGCGCCAGCGCGCCGCTGTCTTCCATGGCACTGCGAAAATACTCGGCGGTATCGAATGGCACGCCGATGGCGACGAATACCATGGCAAAATCACCTGCGGCACTGTCACGAATATATGCCTGGTGTGCTATCTGGATAGCCAGCCGGTCATGCGGCAGGCCGGCGCCGGAAAACACCGGCAGCTTCTGTCCGCGCACCAGGCTGTTCATGAGATCGATGGTCGATATCCCCGTCTCGATGAAATCACTTGGCATGGCACGCGCAGCGGGATTGATGGCATGACCGTCGATGCGCAGGCTGCGAACCGCGGACACCGGCGGACCGCCATCGATCACCCGGCCGACGCCGTCAAACATACGCCCGAGGATGTCCGGTCCGACGTCGAAGTGCAGTGGTTCGCCCAAGAAACGTACGCGCGTGTCTGCCAGTGTCAGGCCGGCGGTAGATTCAAGGACTTCTATGGTCAGGGTGTCGTCATCGAGGGCGGCGATCCGTCCCAGCCGGATACGGCCCAGGCTGTCCTCGACTTCTACAGCTTCGTTCAGTCCGGCATCGACGCTGCGCCGGAGAAACAACAAGGGTCCCTCTAGCCGCGTAACGGCGTTGCGCACCTGTATGTCAGCCCGCATCGGATGCCATCCTCCGGGTCAACTGTGCAAGCTCGATGTCGAGTGTCACCCGTAATTCATCGAATTTCTCCAGCTCTCCGTTACCGATGTCCTCGCCCATGCGCCGCAGCCGCCGCATCACGTTGAGTGTGTTGATATCCTCGACGCTGATCTGCACTGCAACGGCTTGCTCCGATTTGTCGATGAAATAGCTGAGCAGCTTCAGCATGGCCATCTGGCGTGCCGCGGAACAATAACGGTCCACCTCGGAAAACGCCGACTGGCGCAAAAACGCTTCATTGATGAGTTCCGCGCACAACAGCACGTGTTGCTGGCGTGGCGGCAGGGCATCCTTGCCGACGATACGCGCCATACGGTCCAGCCGTGCCTGCTCCTCGAGTAGCCCCAGGAAACGCCGCCGCTGTTCCGGCCATTCCGGGTTGCCATTCTGGCTCCAGAACTGGCTGAGCACGTCGATGTCCTGCGAGTAGGACTGCAGCGGGTGGATCGCCGGGTAGAAACGCGCTTGTGCGCGGCCGGTATCGAGTGCCCAGAAACTGCGCACATAGCGCTTGGTATGGGTGGTGACAGGTTCCGAGAAATCCGCCGATGGCGGACTGACCGCGCCGATGATGCTGAGCGAGCCGGGCTGCCCGTTAAGCGTACGTACGTGCGCAGCGCGTTCATAGAAATCCGCCAGGCGGCTGCTCAGATAGGCGGGATAACCAGCCTCACCGGGCAGTTCGCCGAGACGCCCGGATATCTCGCGCAGCGCCTCTGCCCAGCGGCTGGTGGAATCCGCCATCAGCGCAACGCGCATGCCCTGGTCGCGGAAAAACTCAGCGACGGTCACCGCGGTGTAGATACTGGATTCGCGTGCCGACACCGGCATGTTCGAGGTGTTGGCGATGATCACCGTGCGCTCCATCAGGCGACGGCCGGTACGGGGATCTTCAAGGGCGGGGAACTCCTCCAGCACGCTGGCCATTTCGTTGCCGCGTTCACCGCAACCGACATAGATGATGACGTCGGCATCGCACCATTTCGCCAGCGTTTCCTGCAATATCGTCTTGCCGGTACCGAAACCGCCCGGCATGGCGGCGCGGCCCCCGCAGGCCAGCGGAAAGATACTGTCCAGGATGCGTTGCCCGGTAAACAGCGGACCCTCTACCGGGATGCGCGCGGCCACAGGCCGCGGCTGTCGCACCGGCCAGCGGTGGCTCATGGCTATCTCCCGGGTCTTGCCGGATTCGCCGCCTAATACGCATACCGTATACCGATCCGAGTATTCACCTGCTTCGACAATACTGATGACTTCACCCTGGCAGGACGGTGGCACCAGGCAATGCTGTGGACGTGCGTCGGGACACGCCACCGTGCCGATGATTGCGCCTGCCAGGACATGCTCGCCCGGCTTCACTGTCGGGGTGAAGCTGAATTCACGTTGATCGTGCCCCTGATCAACGCCCGGCTGAACATAGCTACCCTGACCGGTCAGCGGTCGTAACAGGCCATCGAAAATATTGCCCAGCAGTCCGGGACCCAGGCGCACCGACAGGGGAGCACCGGTTCCGTTCAGCGGCGTACCCGGACGCAATCCGGTGGTGTCTTCATAGACCTGGACCACCGCTTCGTCACCCTTGATGCGGATCACTTCACCGAGCAGCCGCTGACCGCCGACCAGCACCGCCTCGTTGATTTGAAACGAGCGGCGGGTGCGGGCGTGCAGCACCGGTCCGCTGATCCTGGTAATGATCGCATCGGCCGCGGCGCTGTCCGCTTTCATAGACAGACCTTAATCCCGGCTGGATTGTTCATCGCTTGTGTCCTGCGACGCAGTGGCTGATGCCTCGCGGCAGTCGTTCAGTGCCGCGAGCATCCGCGCCTCGACAAGTTCGCGGGCCCGCAGCAAACCCCTGGCGGTACCATCAATACAGGTGTCGCCGGTGCAGATGCGCAATCCGGCTGCAACCCCGGTCTGCGCCGAAAAAACCGGCGCCTGGCCCAGTTCGGCGCTCAGCCGTGTTTCCATGGCGTCACGTTCTGTTTGCGGCCAGTCGGCCGGGTGCTCAATATGCCAGTGCGGGTCGATCAGCATTGCCGATGCCTGAACGAGCAGTTCGTCTATCCACTGCTGTCTGCTGTCTACCTGCTGCCAGCGCTGCAGCAGTTTGTCGCCCAGCGTCTGCCAGGCGCGCGCCAGCAATGCCTGGTCTTCGCGTTGTCGTTGAGCGCGCAGCCGTGTCTGGTTCCGGGCCTGCGCTGATGCGAGTTGCCGGCGCACTTGCTCACGATTGTCCAGTACCGCCTGGTGCAGGCGCGCGCGTGCCTCGTGCCAGGCGCGTTTCACCAGCTGTTGCGCCTCTGCCTCTGCCTGTTCCAGCAAGGCCTTGCAGCGTTCGTCGCGGTGGCGCTCGACCACTTCCAGCAAACGCTGCAACTGTGCATCTATCAGGGTGACCGGCTTGTTCATTCCAGCACGCCCAGTTGTTGTCGCCAGCGGGTTGGCAGATCCGCCAGTCGGCTATGACCGCGCACGTCGGGAACCACGACGACCATCGGGGAAACACTCGCCAGCAGCTGCTCTAGCTGTGCGGCGGGCAGCTGTTGCGCGACCCCGGCACCAAGCAGAACCAGCGAGGCATCGTCGCAAGCTGCCGTTACCGCGGCAAACAACTTGTCCGCAGCCGGAACCCGCACACGCAGTCCCGCCAGACGGTATCCGCTGGCACTGACTTCGTCGCCGATAAAGACAGGCACAGACATGGGATCGCGGCAGCCTCTGACTACAGGATACGGTTCAGAATCAGAATCGATATGATCAGGCCGTAGATGGCGATGCCCTCCGCGAGGCCGACCAGGATCAGCGTGCGACCCAGTAATTCCGGCTTCTCGGCCAGTGCTCCAATGGCCGCGGTGCCGACCGCCGCAACGGCGATTCCGGCACCCAGTGCCGACAGGCCGGTTGCCAGTGCCGCCGCCACAAAGCCCCACTGGATAGCGCCTTCGCTCAGCGCAGCCGCGACCGGCGCTGCGTCATTGGCACTGGCCGGTGACCACCACAAAAATATAGTCGCAGCGGTACTGGCCAGCGCCGCTCCGACCAAACCAACTGTCAAGCCTCTGATGCCTCGTGTCACGTTGTTCTCCTTGTTCCGACCTCTGAACCGGGTGCGGCGAGTGGACGGAAAATCCGCCCGGAACCGCGCAAAAAGCGAATAAAGAACTCAAACAGAATCAGGCGCGTCATCTGGATGGTTACCACAAGACCCTCGAGAAGTATAACCACCAGGTTACCGATCAACAGGATAACAAAAATGCCCAGCGGGTTATCCGTGGCGCCGGCCATGATGTTGAATGCCAGGGACAGGCCTCCGTGTGCCAGCGCAAAAGCGCCGACGCGCACAAAAGATACGGTGTTGATTAACAGCTGAAACAGACTCTCTGCCAGGGTGCCGGCGGCACCGAGCAGTGTGGACCAGAAGTGCGCATGCGCTTGCACCAGGCAACCGGTGAAATACCAGGCCAGCGCAACCAGCGTCACCAAAGCAGCCTCGGGTCGAAACAAAGTTGCAATGATGGACAGGTACAGCACGACTACCGCGGCTTCGATCTGCCACCACTGGCGCAAGGTACCGCGCCACCAGGATTCCACCCCGTTGAGCAGCAGCCCCAGCAGTAATATCACGATGCCGCCGGCCAGCGGCACCAGTAATACTGGCAGCGGGTCCTCCATCGGGTTCACCCACAAGGGCTGGATGATATCCTCGCGCCCGAACAGGCTGCCGAACACCAGTCCGAACAGCATCGCGGCCAGGCCGTTGGCAATGAGTATGCGCACCACCGGCCAGCGCCGTTGCAGCACCAGGCCGGCCAGCAACAGCACCAGGCCGTGGCCGACGTCACCGAACATGTAACCGAAGAGCAGCGGCGCCAATATGGCCAGCAGGCGGCTGGGATCCGCTTCGTCCTGCGCGGGAGTGCCCAGCAGGCGCGCAAACAACTCGAACGGCTGTGCCCACCAGGGGTTCTGCATCACCATTGGCGGGCTTGCCGCGTGCGGTGGCGGCGGGAAATGCATTACCGCGTTGACCTTTGCCTGCTGCAAGGCCTGCTGGAGGCGATTACCGCTGAGATCGCTGGTCCAGCCGGTAACCCACGCAAAGTTCTCCGACACCGGCATGCTGGTAACGTGGGTGAGGAACCAGTCCAGGCGATGAATGTCGCCCAGTGCCTCTGGCAGGTGATGGGTTTCGGCGAGCGCGTTAATGGCGCGGCGCAGCTGTTGTGATTCAGCCGCCAGATCCCGGATGCGTTTTTCATTCTGCTGCAGCGCAGCTTTGCGGGTACCCTGAAGGAAACCCGGCAGTGCCAGCGATCTGCCGTTGATCGCCGCCAGTTCCTTTCCCAACGCATCCAGCTCCGCGGCCGGTCCGACTGCGATGATAAAGTCACGCAGGTCGGAACTGACCCGTGTCGTCAACAATGAGCCGGGCATCTGTTCGATGCGTTTGCCGGGCGGTATTACGAATAGCCTTGCCATCACGCTGGTCCCGGGCCTGGCTAGCAGCGTGAAGTCGAGAGTCTCGTCCCGCAGCTGGCGTAACATTATCGCTATCAGCTCAAGGTCGGTTTGTTCGCTTTGCAACAACTCGAGGCGTTGAGTCAGCGGCAATGCGGATTTTTCCCAGGCCAGCAGGTTCTTCAATGCCGCATTCATTACCGCGGCTGGCGTTCTCGGTACGGTGCCCGGTCGCAATTCGGTGTCGGGCCAGTAAGGCTGGTAGCGACGCGCCAGTCGATGGTATTCCTCCATGGGCGCCTGCAGGTCCTGCAGGCTGACCTCTTTGCGCATGCCGCTGCGAGTTTCCAGTTCGATGCTGCCAGTCGCGGCCAGCGTTTCGACCGCAAGGGTCAGGTCTTCGCGGGTGGTCAATAGTTCGAACCAGCGCGCGGCGGCGGGGCGGATGCTCATGGCGGCACCTGCGCGGTTTCCGCAAACAACAACCGATAGGCCAGCTCACCCCGCAGTTTTGCCAGGTCGAGCGCGATCAGTCCGAGATGGGCGCAGGCCGCGGCCGGTTCGAAACTGTAATGCCGAAAGGCCAGCGCAAGCCGGTGTTCAACCTGGCTGCGCTGGTGATCGGTCAGGACTGCTGGCGCCGAGTGCAATACTTGCAGGTGCTGGCGCAACAGGTGCACAAGATAGATCAGCCCGCAGCCCGTTCTCCGCTGCACCGGCCACAGGTGCTGCCACTGCTCAAGCCAGGCCTCAGGCAGTGCAGCGCCTTGCTGCCACGCCGTAAGCAGCGGATTGCGATCGGAGTTGCGTATTGCTTCCAGTCTCAGGGCAATGGTTTCCGATGCGAACACTCGCAGCTCGGGGTCTTCCAGCATCCACGCGGGGGCGGCCTCGCCATTCATCAGGTATTGCAGTGCGGGAAGATCGGGCAGGCGTTTAACCCAGCGCACCGTATCGCGCCATTGCGGCGGCAGCCACTCAGCCACTTCATCAACGTAGCGGCGGAACTGCTGACGCAGGTGTAGTTCGATGCTGTGACTGCTTTCGGTCACCTGCATGCCCAGTACCCACGGTCGAAGTGTGGAGCGCCGCGCCACCTGCAGATAACTGGTGAAGTCACCGATGGCTGCCAGGCGCCGCCACAATTGTACGTCGGCGCGGGCGCCGTGGCGGGCTTGCAGTCGCGCCTGGGCATAACCAAAACGCGCAGTGTGTTTCATTGACCGGCGTCTCTCTTGCCAAAGCCGCCGTGTGCAGCGGTAGTCAGGGTTTCGGCAACGTCCTCCATACACACGCTGACGCTGGCGTCGTCGAGTGGCTCGCCGGCTTGATCGTCGAGCGACTGTTGTGCCTGCTGCAACTGCCTGAGCGTCGCTGCTGTACGCTGCGCACTACGCATCTGCATCAATGTAATGCGTTCGTCGGTGCGACTGGCGATGCGGTTGGCACGTTGTCGCGCGTCTTGCACAATGTCGCGGGACCTGGCTTCACAGTCTGCAACCGCCCGACCGGCATCGCGTTCCGCGGCAAGCACGCGATTCATGGCTTGCTCGGCTGTGCCGGATGGAGGCGCACCGGATTTCTCATCGGCCACGTGTTGTTGCTCCAGGGTGTTATTTCGTTCACTGTCAGTATAACTGCCGGCAGCCTGCGCCTGTCGCCTGCGGGACACTAATTATCACCCTGGTGGTGGCCGCGTGTGGTGGCTGATCGTTACCATGCGCCGGATCAGAAACTGTTCAGTACTGCTCTGGATTATTCTTTTTATTCAATAGGTTAATTCGGGTTAGCCGCGCACTGAAAACCGGGCGGTGTACCGGGAGGGTACCGAAAAATCAGGAGCCACTTCCCGAAAAACTCCGCTGAAAGGTTTACAGATCTGTGAACAGTTCCAGCATCGGCTGGATGTAAGCGATCCAATCACAGCACAATCAAGTATTCGCCATGGACAGGGTTGCGTCACACCACTGATGGTGACCGCCTGAGTCAGGTAGCCCTGGTTTCAGGGAGGCGAAGCAGCTCGACGATCAGTGGCAAGTGGTCGGAGGCGACACGCACCAGTTCGCTGTCCGGCACCTCGATGTCGGCCACCGTCAGGCCGGAATCAACGAACACATGGTCGATTCGTGCGGTGGGGAAGCGGCCGAAAAAAGTGGATCTGGGCCGGTGACTTTCCAGCTCGATCTGGGCGTCCTTCAGGCGGGTGCGCAGCCGGCGACACACCTTTGATGCCGGGAACGCGTTGAAGTCGCCGCACAGCACCACCGGCCCGCTGCATTCCGGGTGCCCGAGCCAGTCCGGCCCAAGCAGCGCCTCTGCCTGCGCGCGGCGTTCGCGCGTCAGCAGACCGAGATGGGTGTTCAGTACCTGGATTGTCGCACCATCCAGTTCGATCTCCACCCACAGGACCCCGCGTGGTTCGAGCCACGGTTTGCCGGGTAATCCCGGTAGCGTTCCCGTCTTCACCAGTCGCATGGGCAGATGGGTCAGGATCGCATCGCCGTAGCGCTCCTCCTCGATGTGCATGGCGGGGTGGAAGTGGAAATCCATCTCCAGGCACTGGGCGATGATGTGGGCCTGATCCATACCCTCGGTGCGCGCCCGGCCCACATCCAATTCCTGCAAGGCCACAATGTCCGGTGCGCAGCGGGCGATGACCCGTGCGATGCGTTCCGGTGACAGCTTGCCGTCCATGCCGATGCAACTGTGCACGTTGTAGGTCATGATGCGCAAGGCGTCCTGCACGCCGGCACGTTTTATTGTCGCCATGATGGGGCGTTCGGCCCGACCGAGCACATGCAAGGCGGCTTGGCGCAGGTCAGCCACGTGCAGGTAGTCGCGCCGGGCGGCCGGCAAGGACACATCCCCGGGCAGCAGTGCAAAGGCATTGGTCTCCTCCGGACCGGCGCCGCCGTGGGCGCCATTTTCGATGGCAAAGCTGCACGCGGTCGCGCCAGGTCGCAGGCCACAGAGGATGAAGTCCCCCGCATCCCGGTGTTGACAGAGTTCGACCAGGTCCCGGCCGGCCTCCTCCAGAAAGGGATGATCGGCACCCAGAACCTCGGCGCCCTGCCGGGGCAGCTCGAACACGCCGGTGTCGGTCCAGGCCTTCGCGCGCCCCGGGGCATCCGGCATCAGTACGATCGGTATGTTGGCGCGGGCCACCAGGGCGTGGGCCACGGCATCGTGCACAGCTGGTTCCATTGGCTGATCGCAGTAGACAAAGCCAATCGGCCCCGCTGCTGTGACGGTCACCTGGGCGCGATCCGCATCGCCCGGCGGCGGACCATTGACCGGGAACAGACGCTGGATCCTGTTACCGCCGAGCTGCCGTACCCGCTGGGTCTGGACACCGTAGCGTGCCCGTGTCGGTACGGGCACCGCGCCGACGCCGACCTCGGCCAATACCGCGAATACGGCCTCCTCGATGGAGCGGCCGTGCAACTTCTGGTAAGGCCTGACCTCTTCCTGTCCGTGGTCGGAAAAGACCCACACCTCATAGTGACGATGGACCGAACGGTGTGCTGCCCGCCACAGGCGGGCAATCGCGTCATCGATGCCCTTGAGGGTCCAGTGAGCGAACAACGAGGACGGTCCACGCCGGTGGGCCTGTTCGTCGTAACCGAGGAAGTTGAGATGAATGACGGGCAACCCCCGGGCGATATCAATCTTGGCCCCGATGGTGGCCAGTTCACGCAGCAGGATGGAGACCGCGACCCGGGTCGGCACGAACTTCAGCTCTTTGACGAGATCCCAGCGGGCGAACAGGCCGCGTACGAAATCAACAATGGCCAACAACAATTCGACCACCAGAAGCACGGCGGTGCGCGCGAAGCTGTAGGCATTACTCAGGAAGAGCAGCATCACAAGCAAGGGATTCGCCCGACGCAGGGTCGGCCCCCAGCCCAGAGCCGACGGGCAGAAGTGGGGCTCAGCGGCACCGCCGGTGTAATTATCAACGTAGCAGCTGCCCCCTATAAGCAGCGGCTCACCCCCTTGCGCTTCAAGTGTGCGTTCCACA
>JAOTTU010000157.1 GCA_029864225.1 Gammaproteobacteria bacterium
ATCGTGACGGCACTGCCCGGGCAGAAGATACCGCAGGCACAGGAAAAATCCGGCAAGAGCATTGATCTTGAACTCCTGTCGACCTGAGCATTGCCGTGAGTGATATCGGGCCCGGGACAACCCGGACGATGGCGCCCCCTGTCAAGCGGGCAGGCGCCTGGAGAATGCAACTGGATCGGTACTTGTCCCGATCCAGTTGAGATAATGCGCTGATCTAAACAAACAAGGTAATGTCGGCGCCCTTGGCATTGGCAAGGTAGGTGGCCGCGCCGGCCCATTCGGAAACTTCGGGGATAAATTCATCCCTTTCCCAGCCAAACAGGTCAACGGTCATCTGGCAGGCCACCAGTTTCACATCGGCCTCGATACACAGATCTCGCAGTTCAGGAATCGTAGCCACACCGTGATTCTTCACCGTCTTTTTCATCAGGGTCGTCGCCAGGGACTCGAAACCCGGTATGCCGGCCATCACCAGGTTGGGCATATTCCACTCAATGCCCTGGAACCACTTCGGGCCAAACGGCATCTTCATGGGCATCGCCGGGTTACCCAGCGGGCTGATATTGGGCTTCAGGTCTTTCTTCAGCAGCGCCAGCCCATAGAAGGTAAAAAACAGGGTGGTATCCCAGCCCATTGCCGCGGCGGTGGAACCGACAATAAAAGGTGGATAAGCCCAGTCGAGCGTACCCTTGGTAACCATGATGGAAATTCTGGGAGTCGCGCTCTCTTCCCGCTCCGCCATTTTTTCAGCAAAGCGTTGGTCGAACCATGCGTTGAGTGCCTCAGGTGTTTGCTGGGTTGATTCGGTTGTGATTGACATACGGGGCTCCTCTATTATTTATATCGACAAGCACTGCCTGTAAAACACCCAGGGCCAGTCCTCCTGAAACCGCAATTGAAATTTCCGGCCAGCCGGGCCTGACACTGGCTGGTTAAATCCCGACCAGTTCGGCTCCACTATATTCTTCCCTGACATACCCGAGAACTTCCTGTGACTGCAATCTGTTTGAATCATACTCAACTACGAGCAAGTGATCCCGTCCTGGCGTGAACCGGGCGTCTTCTACACCCTCACATCTTTCCAGGTGATTGACAATGCCGCTCCTTTGATCCGCATCAAGCGCGTTGTCTACATAAATCACGACTCCAACCTGGTGAATATTATTCATGACTGGCCTCCTTGATTTGTTTCCCCCATCGGCAATGCGCAGCATCGTTGTTACGAGAAAAGCTAACTACAGAATATTTCCCACTGCCGAAACTTCACCCGGGGTCACAGCGAACCACGCATGCGGGCATCTTGTAGTAGGAGACGGACTACAGATAATCATGACGATCTCTGCTTGATTGTGAGAAATCATGTCCTCCAGAACATCAAACGGATTAACGGATGGTTGCTGGCCTTGTCGATCGATATCCATTCTACGGAGATATTATTCAGCCGCCGGTCTGGCATCCTGCGACGGTCGCATGGAAATAATTTTTCCAGTTCGATGGAGCCGCAACGCCGATCCTGTTTTTTCCTTCTTTCCATATTCGTCAAACCTGAATCCCACAGTTAAAGACTGTTTCGATCCTTAAACGCTAATCCTAGTAGAAAATTTCTGGAATGGAACTAGTACCTATTTATTAGTACGGGTGCAGCGGCAATCTTCGAGGGGAAGCCATGGCGCCCTATTCAACTCCTTGATCATTCACGCACCTCGCTGATTTAATTAAAATTCCCGGCATCACAGACATGCCCGGCAGGGCTGCGTGCGGGAATCGTACCTAAGGACAATAGACTGCCAACGCATTGTTCCCTAGCCTATTAGGAGCCGCCTAAAATATTTCATAACATGCAAGGTGATCCTATGTTGATGACAAAAAAAACCCGGGCGATCATGGCCCGGCAGAAAGATACAATCCACACACCCACGGTATACACCCTGTTGTCCCATATCATCAAGGCGATGTTCACGAGCGGCATGCTGTTTCTATACGTCGCCGGCGTGCTACTGATCATGCTGCTGGACTATAACCGTGTCTCGCTCGACATCCCCATTATCCTTGTTTTCACCCCCCTGATCCTGCTGGTGTTCGTCAATGGATCCGGTGCATGGCAGAGCGACTGGAACGAATATCACCAAAAACTGGCAGACAGGCACAACCGGGACATGGGTAGAGACTATTCCCATAACCACTAACGCTGCCTTGCCGATCCGTCTTGTAGCTTATTTGTATATAATCAAAAGCTGAAATAAACAGGTTTTATAGACTCGCCTGGCCGGACAAGGACCTCCATCCAGCCAGAGAATAATAGAGATTCAGTTAATCCAGACCCAGGAAGGGATCCCTGTCTGAATGAACAGTCACGTCATTTTCCATAAGCGACAACAGTCGGCTCATGACTGCTGTCGTTCCCACCATTCTTCGATGTAGTTCACGAGCGCACGGGCTGTCGCGCTATCCATATCGATAAATTCAACCCCGACATGGTATTTGTCCTGGGCAAGTCGCTCAGAGTGAATTATCAGGACACGGACCCTGATCGATGTCACAGGCTGGTGCAGCGGCTGGAATTCGAAACGCATCTCGAGTTCGACATCCGACACCTGTCCGGGTGTCCTCTGATCTTCCGGAAGGATGCTGAACAAGGCCTGCCGATCACAGCTGAACTTCAATCCGCCGACGGACAAGTCAATGATCCGGGCAGGCACAAGACCACCCTCGGGGAGACACAGTTCGCATCCCAGCTCCGTGTCAACCCGGTGATGCTTTCTGTTGATCCAAAGATGTTGCTGCCTGCTCCTGTCCACCCTGCCTGACCTCAACTCTGCTTGATTTTAAAAAACTTATTAGATCTGCATAGTAACGCGCCTAATGTAGGCATCAGTACGCCAAACATCAAGCTGTGCGTGGGGCCCGGAAATCAAGTAGAATCCTTGCCAGTGCCCCGGACCGACAGGGCTGACCCTCGAAAATGGCGTCGGACTGAATTAATACAGTGCAAATGAGGCAATCACGCAGCCTGATTAGTTACCTGATCCTGTCATTGGTGCTATCGGCGATTTTCCTGGCATTGAAGTATACGTCAGGGCTTAATCTCGCCGATACACCGGATCCGGAATCCGGGGCAGCGATCACCAGCACCGGGCCGGTGGTTCGCAGCCCTACCCCTGACAGTTACGAACAACGCTTCCGGCAACTGGAGCAATGGCTCGGGCAGACCCAGGATGCCTACGAGTCCCGCTTCGAACAGCTGGAACAGCGCCTTGCGCAGACCACCTCACAAAATAAGGGGGACACGAATTCCCCCGCCAAGCCATATGAAGCGAAGTTGCAGCAGCTGGAGCAGTGGCTGGGGCAGACCCAGGATGCCTACGAGTCCCGCTTCGAACAGCTGGAACAGCGTCTTGTCCTGGCGACTGCGCCACACGACGACCGCCTGCAAAAAATCGAGCAGCAACTGGCACAGGCCATCGAGCTGCCGGTGGACCGCCTGAAAACTATCGAAGCAAGACTCGTACAGACCACATCACGCCTGGACGAGTTGTCGGTCACGCTGGCCGCACTGACCGATGATACGAACACTATGATTGTGGCCAACAATGCCTTGCGGATGGCGCCTCCCGCCGCGCTGCCAAACCAGCCCGCTGCAATCGCAACTGCCGCAAGGCCGCAGCACCGGGTATCCCGGGCTATGGCATTAGGGACAGGGACTAATACAGCCGCTGTACCAGAGGATCAAGATCCAGGGGCCGGCACTGCACGCAGGCAGGGCAAATGGGCAATCAATCTCGCATCCTACATAAGCGAGAAGACCGCGGCCAGGAAAATGGAGTCTTTCCTGAAGAAGGGCGTTGCCAGCGAAATGGTGACAGCCAATGTGCATGGCCGGACTATCTATCGTGTCCGCATTGCCGGGTTTGACACCCTGGTAGCGGCCAAGGCAATAGCACCCACGGTGGAGCGCCAGCTGGGCCTGAAGGAAACCTGGATTATGGCGAATTAACGCCGGACGGCCCTGGCAGACCATAGCTGTCCCGTTTCACAGCAAGACCCGCAAACAGCGCCTCTATAAGTTCATACCTCGCCCGCCCTGTTCCTGCAGGGCCCCGGATACCTCGAAAAGACACAAAGCACAGATTCGTACATACCTCGTATTCGGCGTGCATTGGCCAGCTTGCCGGGCATCCTCGGGACAATAAACATCCACCTGGTCACATCGGTCTGCCTGCCGCAGAGATGGCACCAATTCATATCGGGATGCCTGCGTATCTGCCGCATAATAGATTCCTGTGAATCCTGTTGCCCGGGGAATAATACCTGGTTTTGCATGCCTGCAATAAGGCAACGACTGTTAGGGCCCCGCCTGGTTCTCTGTGCCAACACGCTGACAAGGCACTGTT
>JAOTTU010000158.1 GCA_029864225.1 Gammaproteobacteria bacterium
CCTGTAGGGGTTTATCTGAAATTCATCAATGGCGTGCTCGATAATGCTGACCAGTCCAGGGCGGGATAACTGTGTAGGTGACAGGTTGACGGCGATCCGCAAGTCCAGGTGACCGGCATCATGCAATTCCCTGAGTTTCTGGAAGGCTGTCCGGATGACCCACTCGCCGATGGGGACGATTAGTCCGGTGTCCTCTGCAAGAGGAATGAATTCGTCGGGATGAACTGTACCCATGGTCGGATGGTTCCAGAGTATCAGGGCCTCAACTCCGATGATCACGTTTCGCTGCGTGTCCACGATGGGCTGGTAGACGAGCCCGAGCTCCTGTTTCTCGAGCGCTTTTCTCAGGTCGTTCTCAAGCATCAGCCGCTTGCGTGATTCCTCGTTCATCTCGGCCGTGTAGTACACAAGCCTGTTGCGCCCCAGGCCCTTGGCGCGGTACATGCTGGTATCCGCGTTCTTGATGAGCGTGTCCGTGTCATTGCCGTCGTAGGGATAGATACTGATGCCGATGCTGGTGGTTATATTCAGTTCATAGCCTTCGCAGGTGATCGGTTCGTCAAGGGCATCAATGATACGGTTGCCGATATAGCCGGCATCTGACGTCTTTTCCATTGATGGCAACAGCACCATGAACTCGTCACCACCCAGGCGCGCGACGGTGTCGTCCTCGCGGATGCAACTCTTCAGACGCTGGGCCACGAGGCGCAGCAGCTGATCGCCAATGGCGTGCCCCAGTGAATCGTTGATAATCTTGAAGCGGTCAAGGTCGAGGAACAGCAGGCCCGCAAGGGCTTGTTCACGGTGGGCATGGGAGAGGGCGATTCCGATCCTGTCGAGCAGCAGGGAACGGTTGGGCAGGCCGGTCAGGTGGTCATGATGCGCATGGTATTCCATCTTGTCCGCGATTTCCTCAGCCTCCCGCTTGGCGGTCTCCAGCTCCCTGTTGGCCGATTCAAGGGCGGCCGTCCGCTTGGCCACCAGATCCTCGAGTGTCGACCGGTGTAGCTCGAGCTCCTTGTCGCGCAGCTGTATCTGGTCGAGCATCTCGTTGAAGCCGGATATCAGGTTGCCGACTTCATCCTTGCTCCCGCTTTGGAGTCGCAGGGTGTAGTTCTTCTCTGTTGTGATCTGTCGGGCGATTTCAGAGAGGCGCAGAAGGGGATCGGTGATGATCCGCTGCATTCTCTCGCTCAACACGAAGGAGATCAGCAGTGATACGAAAAATACCAGCAGGGCAATGATGATATACCATGACAGGTGGTCCTGGATCAGCCGGAAATCAGAGCGCAGATAGATGTGGCCGACCTTTACGCCCTCGTGGCTGATGATGTTGACAAGCTCAACATGATCGTTCCAGAAAAGGATATTGTCCATTGCTGAATGGAGGTCCAGGATATCGACCTCGGCACCCTGTTTTCTGTAGACCGCGAACTGCTCGTGTTCCGGACCATAGATGATCGCGGCCAGTATATGGTCCTGGTCATGCAGGAACTCTAGGGTTTCCTCTGCCGCAGTATTGTCTCCGAATATGATCGCCGCCTTGCTGTTCGCGGCGATGATCTCGGCCATGGTCTGCAGATTGTCAGCGGCAAACTGGCGTGCGTGGTAGCGTTGTGTGAGGATGAATGCCGACACGGCAAGGGCGAGCGATACTGCGCTGACAAGCATTATGATCAGCGTGATCTTGCGGCGCACCGAGAGGCTTCGGAGTATTTTCATCGCGCGTTCACCTTCTCTTCGCTGACGATGATGGCGAGTGACAGCAGCTTCGAGCTGATCTTCAGGCCGGCGCGCTCCGCGGCATCCACGTTGATCTCGAACCGGACCTTGTTGTCAACGAGCTTGAAGCGGATGATGCCGCCATGCATGGCGAAACCGTCTATGTCGCTGACCGTAAGTACCGGTCTTGCCCGGACCTTTCCCAGCAGCCTTACGAAGCGTTTGGTCTCGGACTCGCTGATATAAACGAGCTGGCAGGTGTCGGTTATTGCCCCGGCGGTCAGTCGTCTGATCTTCAGTGGCATGCCACTGACCGATTTTCCCGAGAGCGTATTGAGCGCTTCACCGAAGGGGTCATTACCGACCACGCATATCTGGAATTCGTCGTTGTGCTGCGACGCCCTCTCCGGCCAGCTGACAAAGCTGGAAAAGTTGTAGAGAAAAGCGGCCTTGATTCTGTATTCGCTGACCAGCCGGTCTTCGCCCTGGCTTGCGGTGCTCTGGCAGATCAGCAGGGAAATCAGCAGGCCGTGCACCAGGCGTTTCATGCGCCTGATTACGGCCGGACCCTGATGCCAGGAACGTTCCACCTGTTCGTGAATGCCGGGCATGATCAGAATTCCAGGGTGCCCTTGACGTGGATGCTGCGCTCGATGGCAGTCGGCTGGGTTGCGATAAAATCGGGCAGGAATTCCGTGTGTTGATTGTCCAGCAGGTTTTGTCCTGTCAGCGAGATCTCAATGCCGGTGCGTGGCCTCCAGCCGAGACGCAGATCCAGCTCCGTGTAGCTGTCGATCTCCACCCTGTTAACGCTGATATCGTCGACATGGCGCAGGGCGGCATCGAACTCCAGGTCCCTGCCGAGCTTGACTGAAGACCAGATGGCCGCCTGCTGTTGCGGGGTGCTTTCTCCGCCACTCTTCGCTGCACTGTCGCTGCTACCATCTACGAGATGCAGGGCGGTGTTGATGTGGCTGTAGGAGGCATGCATATCCCAGCCACGTCGTATTTGCCACTGTGCTGCGAGCTCGATTCCGTAGGTTTCGCCATCCATGCGGTTGGCGAACGGCATCAGGATGTCGGCAGGTGACATGCTGGCAGGGTCAAGTGTGCGCAACTCGTCGTACTCGTTGTAGAAAGCCGCCAGGTCAAGCGACCACCTGTTTTCATGGTTGACGCGGTACCCCAGTTCATAGGCCGTCAGGTTTTCTGACTCGAACTGTGCGTTGCCCACGGCATACAGCGGTACCCCAGGGTCCTGTGCCGGTGGCGGTAACAGCCGCAGGGTGACGTCATGCTCGCCCCGGGCGGGGGTGCGCACGGTGCGGGACACGGCGCCCCAGAGCGTTCGACTGTCATCCATGAGCCAGCTGATACGCAGGTTCGGCTGGACCTCGGTACCGGTGAAGTCGTTGTGCTCGAATTTGGAGCCGAGGGTGAGGCGCAGGTCAGGTGTCAGGCTGATCTCGTCCTGAACGAATGCGCTGAACAGATCGACACTGCGGGTCGACGGATCGAGGCTGAATGTCGCATTGTTCTGCGTGGCATCACGAGTATGGCGGTAGCCGATCCCCCACACCATGTCGTGGTCCTTGACGGGGCTGAGGTGGTGCTGGAAGTCGACATCGAAGATATCGCGATCTTCGTGCAGGACGATTTCGTCGCGTTTCACGTGGTCGATGTAAGCCTGCAGTGCAAACTCCGAGTTTTCCTTCGCTACGCGCTGCCAGCGGAACAGCAGGTTGCCGCCGGATAACCCGGTGTCACCCACGAAGGTTGCAGGCGGGTTGTTCAGCGGGCCACTGGCGATATGTACCTGTTCCCCGGCCTTGCCGTCATAGTAGTCACCCTGCAGGGTGAAGGAGTCCCGTTCGCCCCGATCCCAGTCCGAGCGGAACCCGATTTGCCCGAGTTCCCAATCGTCATGGGCCCCGGTGGAATTGCCGCCTGCGTCGCGACTGGAGTGCTTTGCATAGACCCGGTAGTCCGCCCCGTTATTCAGTCGGCCACCGTGGCGCACGCTGCCAAAGCCGCGTTCCTCGTTGCCGGCGCCGGCCGAGACCAGGGTCCCCGGGGTGTCGCCGGCCTGCCGGGTGATGATGTTGATTACGCCGTTCACGGCATTGGCACCCCAGAGCGTGCCGCCGGGACCTCGGATCACCTCGATGCGCTCAATGTCTTCCAGGGGAACGTCGTGCGATTCCCAGTAGACGCCGGCGAACAGCGGGGTGTAGACGCTGCGCCCGTCGATCATGACCAGCAGCTTGTTGGCGAAGCGGCTGTTGAAGCCACGCGCGGTGATGGCCCACTTGTTGGCGTCGATGCGTGCCACCTGCAGGCCGGGGACGCGGCGCAGCGCATCGGGCAGGGTGGTCACGCCCCAGCGGCGCAGGTCGTCATTGCTGATCACGAAAATTGCGGCGGCCGCCTCGGAGTGCTTTTGGGGTTTTTTGCTGACAGAGGTCACCTCGATGTCCATCAGGGCTTCAAGGCTCATCGAGGTGAGGTCATCGGGGAGGGGGTTCGCGCCGGCTTTTACCGGTAGCGACACCGACAGGAGTGCCAGCAGGCAGCTGAAAGCAGCGCCAGCAACGCGGTTGGCCCAGGCATCGCTAGTCGATTTCACCACTCCCGGCTTCCCTTTCGTTTTATAAA
>JAOTTU010000159.1 GCA_029864225.1 Gammaproteobacteria bacterium
GCCAATGATGACCCGCATGTCCATGACGGTCGCGTCATTCTCGACCAGCCGCAAATCAAAACCGGCCATATTGACCAGCAGGTAACGGGGACCCAGTTCCTCTGGCAGCCAGCGCATGCGCTCCATATTCAGGAGGATCTGCTGAATGCGTTCTTCCACCGGCACATTCAATGCGGCCAGGGTGTGTCGCCCGACAATCCCGTCGGTTTCCAGACCATGGCGCGCCTGAAACTGCGTCACGGCATGCTCGAGTGCCGCGTCGAACTCGAACGAATCGACGACATCAAATATGTCGCTATCACCCGAGAGCATCAGCCGGTGGCGCAGGGACTGCACCCGCTGGTCATACACCCCCTTCTCCAGCTTGAGGCCCGGCGGGACTTCTGGCCAGCCGCCGGCACTGGCGAGGGAGCGGTAGGCCTGCAACAGGTTTTTCAGGCGTTGATAACCCAGGAACCCCGGGGATAATGCCGCCAGTGCCCGGTTTACCGATGCCGAGTCAAGTGCCGCTTGCAATACCGCCTCGGCATCAACAGGCGCCGAGTGAATCAGCCACTGCGGATCAGCCGACGGCGGATTCAGCCGGCCGTTCTGGATATGACGGATATACTTGAGCACCCCGTCCGTCAGCATGATGTCCAGGGAATCCTGCGGCAGCTTAACTGGCGAATCCAGACCGGCCTGAATTTCATGCAGGTGATACTCTTCCGGATACAGGCCATCGCGGCTGGCCGAGGCTATCAACCCCAGGGCCTCACTCGCCCCGGGCAGTGGCTCCCCGTTCTTGTGCCAGACCGGTTGAAGCCCCCTGGCTGCATAGAATGACCGGACGGAGGTCCAGTCGATCTCGACCCCCTGCACGGGAGAATCCCCGGCCTCGAGCCGTTGCGCAAGGGGCGTGACTGAACCGGCGGTCGTGGCTGGGCCGTTTTCACCGACCAGGCTGGCAGCGAACAGCGGCACAGACGCCGCAGCGCCCAGCACCAGGCAAAGCAGTAAACCGATGAGGGGACAGGTTGTAGAACGTAACGTGTGGCGCTGTGCGGGTGATCTGATGGGTGTCTGGCTCAGCTGTTGCATATACTCTTCAGGCGTCGCCGGGTCGTTGTTTCTGCACTCTATGGCCAACCAATGACAGGTTACAGCCAGGACTAGTGAATCGCCCTGTCTCCGTTCATGGCCCTGATGATGTGATCCTCGAGCTGGATGCGCTCGGCCAGGCATTCACCCAGGTTGGACAAGTCCTCCGCCAGGAATTCCACACTGTTATCCAGCGACATGGCCTCGTACTTGTCATTGAACCGCAGGATCACGTCGGTGGTCTCGACTATTCTGGGATAGATTTTGTCGGCAACCGACAGGACCGATTGGCGACGTTCCCGATTATCCGCCAGATAGCGGTACAACTGGAAATGGGCACTGGCGGTGTAGTCAATCAAGGCCTCGCAAAACCGGCGCAGGGCCTTTTCTGTATCCGGCTCGGGATTGAACGGCTGACGGCCAGCCAGATCAGTGAGTAATGAGAGTGTCTCGGTCCTGGACTGAACGAGGGTAGAGAGTTTCTCGCCCGCCTGGCTACGGCGATCAACACCCGCCTGATTCTGTGGTCCCATACTGTGCTCCTGCCGAGTCGATATTTGATAATGATTGTAACAAATCCAGAGGGCCGGGGTTGGCTGGTGCCCACCGGCCAGGAATTAGATAAACCAATGTTAATAAACTCCTTTTAGACACCTCTCAATTCGGCGGGATTTATACCCGGCTACCGACGCACAAGTCGCAAGCGCCGGCCCCTTAGTATATCCCCTTGAGGATAGGAGTTTTAGTATCTAGCTGTTTATTATGCATTTTAGCGTGTTTTTATGCCTGTTTACCCCGTATCGGCAAGGGGATAAATCTTGACTAAAAGAGTCAACTATTACTATGATTACCATCAAGCATACCGCGAACCAGCGCGTGGTTCAGGTTCCGACGCTCTGCACGGGATACGGTCCAGAGCCGCCGGCATTGACTGAGTCAGTACCGTATTCATTTAGAGGTCTGTCATGAAATTATCAACAAAGGGACGCCATGCTGTCACAGCGATGATGGAGTTGGCCCTGCACCAGGACAAGGGACCCGTTACCCTTGCGGATATTTCTGCCCAGCAGTCTATATCCATTTCTTATCTTGAGCAGCTGTTTGCACGCCTGCGGCAGAATGGCCTGGTCACGGGCATGCGCGGTCCGGGTGGCGGCTACTGCCTGGCACGGTCTGCAAGCGAGATCACTATTGCCACTATCCTGAATGCAGTCGACGACATGGTGATGCGCCATGAAATAACATCGGCAGAAACTGAGATACCCGGTAGCCTGTTGATGTGGCAGCGCCTGAGCAACCAGGTCTACGACTACCTCGACGGAATCACTCTGGACGAGGCCGTCGAATCGCAGCTTGAAAACACGCAGGAATCATTGTTTGGAGCCGGGTTGCGGAAGTCTGCGGCCTGACACCTTTTTATCTTGTTAACCGAAACCTAGTCCTTAATTACGTTCGTCTGGAGATAGCGATATGGCGTACAGCGAAAAAGTCCTTGATCACTACGAGAATCCCCGCAACGTGGGCTCTTTTGACAAAGAAGACAAACAAGTGGGTACCGGCATGGTCGGCGCACCGGCCTGTGGTGATGTCATGAAATTGCAAATCAAGGTCAACACCAGCGGTGTTATCGAAGATGCCCGCTTCAAGACCTATGGCTGCGGTTCGGCAATCGCCTCCAGTTCGTTGCTGACCGAGTGGGTAAAGGGCAAGACCCTTGACCAGGCCCGGGAAATCAAGAATACCGATATCGCCGAGGAACTCGCACTGCCACCGGTCAAGGTCCACTGCTCGGTGCTGGCCGAGGATGCCATCAAGGCAGCCATCGAGAACTACCAGTCAAAGAATACCGCAGACCAGGTCGCCTGAGCCCACACGGTTCAATCCATCCGGAACGGGGCCTCATGGCCCCGTTTTTTTTGTGCTCCCACATGGCACTGTAACCGGTCATGCAGGCGGTTAAATACTGGCGCCCTGAACCCAGGGAACACGGGGCGCACAGGCATGCGGTATACTGAACCCTACAAGAACCCGCCATGAACAAGCGCGTCACACGTCTGTATCCGCTACCGTCCGGGGAATATTCCCTGCAGGGACTGTATCTGGAACAGGCGCTCCACGCGCCGGGCTGCCCCGACAAGCCTTTTGTCTACAGCAACTTCATCACCTCGCTGGACGGCCGCATTGCCATCGCCAGCAAAGACCGGGCCACCCACCTGGTACCCACTGCAATCACCAACCCGCGCGACTGGCGCCTGTACCAGGAACTCGCCGGACAGGCCGACCTGCTGATCACCAGCGGGCGTTTCTTCCGCCAGCTCAAGATCGATGAGGCCCAGGACGTGCTGCCGGTCAGCACGCACGCCAATTATGCCGATATCCGGGACTGGCGCAGCCGGCACGGGCTCCCGCCACAACCGGACATCGCCATCCTGAGCCGCAGTCTCGCCATCCCGCTGGAATCGCTCGAGGCCTACCGTGATCGCCGGATCCTGGTCGTCACCGGCAGCGCGGCCGACCCCCGGCGGATAGACCAACTCACCGCTGCCGGGATCGATGTCCTGTTCGCGGGTTCGGGCACTGGGGCGACTGGCGACGAATTGGTCGCCAAACTGGCAGACCAAGGCTATCGCAGCCTGTATACCATCGCGGGCCCGGATGTGTTGCACACCCTGTTGGAGGCCGGGGTACTTGACCGGCTGTACCTGACGATAACCCATCAACTGCTGGCCGGTGATGACTACGACACCCTGACCCGCGGGAGCCTGCTGGCACCGGCGCTTGGCATGCAGTTGCGCAGCCTCTACCTGGATACGCACGCACCGGATGGTGCCAGCCAGTGGTTTTCCGTGTTCGAAACCCGCAGGGCCTGATCGCGGCTCAGTCCCCCTCCGCCCGACAGGCGTTGTAAAATTTCCTTATCCTGCCGGTTGCTACCGCCTTGCCGCGGTTGATGCCCTCGCAGCGGCGCGCCTCGCGCTGCCAGGCCGTCTTGCTGCGCACCAACTCGGGCCAGAACGGATAGCTCCGGCACTGCAGCGGCCGTACCGGATAAATACGGCACTGCCCCTCGCTATCAAGAAACACGCAGCGACCGCCGGACCCGGAGGTGGCCACCAACTCGCCCTCCTCGAGGCGCCCCAGGTAGCGGCGCTGGAACCATTGGTGTGACAACTGCAAATAGGAGCGTATCGCCTCGGCCTCTGCAGTGTTCATAAAGACGTAATAGTCGCCCCCGGCCACGCAGCAGCGCCCGCAACGGGTAC
>JAOTTU010000160.1 GCA_029864225.1 Gammaproteobacteria bacterium
ATCCCGATCCCCGCCAGCGCCGGTCAGCAGATAATCCAGCCGGGAAACAGATACTGGATTCGTCTCAGCTCAGGCGAGATGTTGGTGGCAAATCATGAAAGGCCGATCCTCACCGTAAAGGGCGCGCAGAAAAGGCAAGATACCGCATAGACGCCGAGGACACAGAGAAACAAATAAAAGATGTCTATAAAAAATACTGATCGGCTTGGCGTCATTCATGTGACCGGAAAATTAACCGGCGAAGATCACTTACGTTTTTGGCATTGATAATACCTGGATTCCTGCCTGTACGGGTATGGAATGAATACAAGATATCTTCGGTACTATATTTTTTCTTAGTGTCCTTTGCGTCTTTCGGCAATTGCTCCATGCATTGCTCTACCTCCTGCATGGCCCAGGCCAGCCTCTCGACCGGTTCCCGGTCTCACCTTCTCCCTGCAGTCGTGCGGAGAATTTTTTCCCGCAGGGTCTTCGTCTTCAGCGGATCCAGATAGTCTTGGCATTCATGAACTCGCGGACACCCAGGCGTGACAGCTCACGCCCATAACCGGAATGCTTGACGCCGCCGAACGGCAGGCGCGGATCACTCTTGACCATGCCGTTGACGAAGGCGCAGCCACACTCCAGCCGCCGTGCCACCCGCTCGCCGCGCTCGCTGTCCATGGTCCAGACACTCCCCCCCAGACCGAAATCGGAGTCGTTGGCGATGCGCACGGCATCGGCCTCGTCCCGGGCGCGTATCACTATCGCCACCGGGCCGAACAGCTCTTCGTGATAGGCGCGCATGGCGGGCTTGACGTGGTCCAGGATCGAGGGCTGGTACCAGGCACCGGCACCTCCCTCCGGACTGCAGCCGGTGACAGCCACGGCACCGGCCGACATGCTTTCCACCACCTGTTGGTGCAGGTCATCGCGCAGGTCAAAACGCGCCAGCGGACCGATCTGGGTCGCCTCCTCCATCGGGTCGCCGACCACCAGCGCATCGACCGCGGTCCTGAAGCGTCGCATGAAGTCGTCGGCAATCGCCTCGACGAGTATCAGGCGCTTGGCAGCGATACAGCTCTGCCCGGCGTTCAGAAAGCGCGAGGCAACGGCATTCTCTACCGCCAGGTCCAGATCGGCGTCCTCAAGCACGATAAAGGGGTCGGAGCCACCCAGTTCCAGCAGGGACTTCTTTAACTTGGCGCCGGCCGCGGCGGCAACCTGGCGGCCGGCCGATTCACTGCCGGTCAGGGTCACGGCATGCACCCGCGGGTCATTGATCACCCCGGCCACCTGCCTGGAGCTAATCATCAGGGTGCGGAACACGCCTTCGGGGAATCCCGCCTCCCGGAATACCGACTCGATTGCCAGGGCGCACATCGGCACGTTGGAGGCATGCTTCAGCAGGCCGGTATTACCGGCCACCAGGGTCGGCGCCGCAAAGCGGAACACCTGCCAGAAGGGGAAGTTCCATGGCATGACCGCCAGCACGGTACCCAGCGGCTGCCAGGCCACCAGGCTTCGCCCGGCATCGGACTCGATGGTCTCATCCGCCACAAACCCCGGGCCTTCATCTGCATAGTAATCGCACACCAAGGCACACTTTTCTATCTCCGCGCGCGCCTCCCTGATGGGCTTGCCCATCTCCAGCGTGATAATCTCGGCAAATTCATCCAGGTGCTTGCGCAACACCTCGGCTGCCTTACGCAGCAGGGCGGCCCGTTCGCCGACGGCCCTATCGCGCCAGGGGCCGGCCGCCGCGGCCGATTCCTGCAAGGCGGCCTCCTGTTGCCTCGGAGTAAAAGCATCGACCTCCCTGTGTGTATTACCATTTGCCGGGTTAACGGATTTGAATGCCATACACGGTTCCCCTATCCTTAAATGATTATCAACGATACCATCCACTGACGTTTGCTGTAACTATAGCGGACAATGCCACAAATACTCCGATTACTGACAGCAATCATTCTTCTGGTCTGCGTCTCTGCTGTGGCAGCAAAAACCGATGCCCTGGTGGCGCAGCGCCAGCTGTTTATCGAGGCGCTCAATTCCCTTAACAACAACCAGCTGAAGCGCTACCGGGAACTGGGCAGTCGCCTGCAAAACTACCCGCTCTATGCCTATCTGCAATTCGAGGAACTGCGCACTCGGCTGAGCCGCGCAGATGCAGCGGAGATCACGAATTTTCTCGATACCTATCCGGACCATCCACTTAACAATAGACTCCGGCAGGCCTGGCTCTACTCGCTGGCCCGCAACCAGCGCTGGGAACTTTTCCTCAAGCATTACCAGCCGACAGAGTCCGTAAGCCTGCAATGTTATGCCCTGCAGGCACGCCTGGCGACGGGTCGCAAGGAAGGCCTCGCCGACGTCATCCTGCCGCTGTGGCTGGTAGGCAAGTCACAGCCCAAGGCCTGCGACCCGCTGTTCGAGTTCCTCGACGACGAGGGACACATCACCAACGAGCTGTTATGGCAGCGCATCCGGCTCGCCATGCAAAATAACCGGCCAAGCATGGCCGGCTACCTCGCGCGCCGCCTGCCGGACAAAGAGCAGGACTGGGTCACCCTCTGGCGCAAGGCCCACAGCAACCCGAGCAGCACCCTCAACGATGCACGCCTGGACGGCGATTCCCCCAGGGCTCGCGAGATTATCGTGCACGCACTCAAGCGCATGGCACGCTTCAATGCCGAGCAGGCCCACGAGACATGGAAGACCATCAGGACCCACTACGCGTTCAGCGACGCGCAGCGCCATTCTGTGGAAAACCGTATTGCCCGGTCCGGTGCCGCCCAGCACCATCCCGATGCACACGACTGGCTCGACGCCCTCCCGGCGCAGGCACACGACAAGAGTACACGCGAGTGGCGCATACGCCGCGCCATCGCCGCCCAGGACTGGGACTCCGTACTCGCTCATATCGATACCCTACCCGTCGATGAACGCCAAACCGATGAGTGGGACTACTGGCATGCCTACACTTTGGAACAGGCTGGCCAGCGTCTCGCGGCGATGAACGAATATTCCCGGCTGGCCAAGGAGCGCAGTTACTATGGCTTCCTGGCGGCGGACTACCTCGACTGGCCCTATAAAATGGGGGATGAACCGCTGACCTACGACGCGGCGGCCATCGAGCAGTTGCGCCAGACGCCCGGCATGGTACGCGCGCGCGAGCTCTATCTGGCCGATCTGATAACCGATGCACGGCGCGAGTGGGCCCATGCCACCCGCGAGATGGACAATGACGAGCTGAAACTGGCCGCACTACTCGCACGCGAGTGGGGCTGGAATGATCGCGCCATTCTCACGGTAGCCCGCACCGGTGACTATGCCGACCTCAAGTTACGCTTCCCCCTGGATCACGTCGAAGCCGTGCATGACCATGCACGCCACAACAGGCTCGATCCCAGCCATGTATTTGCCGTAATTCGCCAGGAGAGCGCGTTCAACAAGGATGCCCGCTCACCTGCCGGCGCGCTGGGTTTGATGCAACTGATGCCCAAAACCGGCCGGGTAACGGCACGCAAGAACCGGATCCCGCTGTCCAGCACCCGCAACCTGCTCGAAGTGGAAAAGAACATCCGCATCGGCTCCGCCTACCTGCGCGAGGTCATGGACCGTTTCGACGACAATACCGTGCTGGCGACCGCTGCCTATAATGCCGGCCCGCACCGGGTGCAGGGCTGGTTGCCGGAGACTGACGACGAGTCCACGATATCCTGGATTGCCAACATCCCGTTCTCGGAGACCCGCAAGTACGTGCAGCGGGTACTGGCCTACGCGGCAATCTATGACTGGCGCATGGATCGAACCATCACCCGGCTCGAACAGCGCATGCCGGATATACTGAACACCGCCCACTGAGGGATATCAGCGGCCAGCTGATTTGTTATACGATTCCTCCGATACCAGACAGATTTCAAACCAGCAGGATTCAGACATGAAAAACAAGCTGATATGCGTACTTGGTGGCACCGGCTTTGTCGGTCAGCACCTGGTACACCGCCTGACCAAAGAGGGCTACAGCGTACGGGTACTGGCACGCCGGCCCGAGCGGCACCGTTCCCTGATCGTCAACCCGGATGTCCGGCTGGTCGCGGCCGATGTGAGCAGCATGCACGATCTGCACAGCCATCTTGCCGGCGCGGGCACGGTCATCAACCTGGTCGGCATCCTCAACGAGAGCGGCAAGAAAGACCCTGGTTTTCAGCAGTTGCACGTGGAGTTGCCGCAACAGATCGCCACTGCCGCAGTTGAATGCGGCGTCACTCGCCTGCTGCACATGAGCGCGTTGAATGCCAATGCCGGCGAAACCCTGAGCCAGTACCTGAGGACCAAGGGCGAAGGCGAAAACCGC
>JAOTTU010000161.1 GCA_029864225.1 Gammaproteobacteria bacterium
AGGACGGCCTGGAGGCCCTGAGAAAAATCGAAGCAAGCGATTACGATGTACTCATCCTGGATATCATGATGCCGAATATCGATGGTATGGAAGTGCTCCGAAGAGCGAAGGAGACGCACCCGGACATTGACATCATCATGATCACCGGACTGTCCCAGATCGAGACCGCAGTGCGTGCCATGAAGCTC
Source organism: Gammaproteobacteria bacterium (assembly GCA_029864225.1). Lineage (GTDB taxonomy): Bacteria > Pseudomonadota > Gammaproteobacteria > UBA9214 > UBA9214 > CAMYJZ01. The sequence continues at coordinate 189 of JAOTTU010000161.1, forward strand.
GGTGCCTTTGACTACCTGCCCAAGCCGTTCGATCCGGACGAACTCAAGCTTGTGGTGCAGCGGGCGTTCGAACGGCGGCAGTTGTTGGGGGGAAATTCAATTCCAGGCAGCGCGGTGAGTTCCAGATACCATTTCGAGAACATCATCGGCTCAAGTCCCCAGATGCAGAATGTCTATCGCCTTATTGCGAACTGCGCCCCTACCAATAGCACTATCCTGCTCACCGGGGAGAGCGGCACAGGCAAGGAGCTCATCGCCCGGGCAATCCACTTCAACAGCCTGCGCAAAGATCAGGCTTTTGTCGCGGTCGACTGTAATTCATTGAGCGAAAATCTGCTGGAAAGCGAGATGTTCGGGCATGTCAAAGGCGCGTTTACCGGCGCGGTGTCCAGCAAGAAAGGCATGTTCGAGGTAGCGGAAAACGGCACACTCTTCCTCGACGAAATCGGCAACGTCTCACTCGTGACCCAGGCCAAGCTGCTGCGTGTTATCCAGGAGCGGGAATTCAAGGCGGTGGGTGACACGCGCACCAGGAATGCCAACTTCAGACTGATCATCGCCACCAATAGGGATCTCAAGGCGATGGTTGCCGAAGGCAGTTTCCGTGAGGATCTTTTCTATCGCCTCAACATCTTTCCCATTCCGATACCGCCCCTGAGAGAACGTCGCGACGATATTCCCGCGCTGGCCTTCCATTTCCTCAGTATTTTCAGAAAGGAGACCGGGAAAGATGTCACGGAATTTTCCGAGGGGGCAATGAGCCTGCTGGTGAACCATGACTGGCCGGGGAATGTGCGGGAACTGGAGAATGCCGTGCAACGCGCGGTGATCCTCGCCACTGACAAGGTTATTCGCGAGGCGCACTTGATGAATATCATCGAGACCTTGCCGCGCTCAGATCTCGAAGTGGCGAGAACCGGCGATGAGCTCAAACGCATAAAGAAAGCGGCGCGGGAGAAGTCGGTCGAATACATCGAGCAGCAGTTCGTCATCGAGGCGCTCAAGCGCAACGCCTGGAACGTCACCAAAAGCGCCGAGGATACCGGTATGCAGCGTGCCAACTTTCAAGCACTCATGAAGAAACACAACATCCGGATCCGTGGAACGGAGCACGACCCGAACGGATCAGGTAATTCCTGACTACAGCTTGCTGTTCATACCCCGCGTGGAAGCTCGTAGCCCGGGCAGAGCATAGCGAACCCGACATTTATGTTGCTGCTGATGGACTTCGGCAACAGGCACCTCGGCCCAAGCTATGGACTGCGGTCAAGCGGCTCCCGATTGCTACCCTTGAAGGGATTGCCGGGTTCGCCCTCGCCGGTTATGCGTGCAGCGTCTTCAATTTCTTCATAGCCTGTGAACATCGCCTTGATGTGCGCTGTTGGTGTATGGCCGAGCGTTGCAAGGTACGGATGAATGAAAATAAACCCGGCGAAGACAATAAAGATCAGTACATGGACCGTATCCACCACGCGCACCCCACCGAATAATTCAACCATTGTGGAAAACCTTTGTATATCCCATAACAAAAGCCCGGTGAAAAACTGAATCGGAACGAGCAACAGCATGATGATCTGGTAGGACACGCTCTGCATCGGGTTGAACTTATGATAAGCGCTGACATGATGCGGATTGGGATCGCCCTTGAATATGCCGTAACCGTAATATACGAGCTGACGGAGACTGTCACGGTAATGCTTTACCGGATTCAATTCCGGGTGATAGACCTTTATCTTGTCCGAAAAAAGATAATATAAAAACCAGATGAAGAAATTGCCAATGAGAACAAAACCGACCCAGTTGTGCAGGATGACAGCATTCCTGAACGCCATCAGGTCGATTTGCCCAACGTACCTGATCTGAACACCGGTGATGAGCATCGCTATGAATCCGCAGGCGTTAATCCAGTGCCAGATCCTGACCGGAAGCGGGTGAATGTATATTTTTTGCATTTGGCTTCTCCCTGGTTACTCAGCAGCTGACCTGTCATCAGGAGAAGACGGGGGTTTATCCCCGGAGTGCTCCATGCCGCCCTGTACTTCACCTCGCCTGCGTCTCCTCCTGACCAGCCATTTCACTGTCGTATGCCCAATCGGCAAGGAGATGCCGCCGGCTACAGAGAGGATCAAAAGATCATCCAGCAGCTTGATCCGGGTGGCGCCGATGGCGTAAAACCCACCGACCGAATCTATAGAAACAGCCGAACTTAAAACATCTGTATGGGCGTCATAGCGCAACAGCCTGCCATCTGGCCTGGCGATGGAGATGGTGACACTCTGGAACGGGTCGGCCCCTTTTTGGTGACAATACTCGCAATCCCGTATTGCCCGACCTTTGTCGGTCAGCTGGTGCGAGCCGACGCCGGTGCTGACCTCCAGCCGGCCGCGCAGGCTCGTATTGCCCTCGCCGCCGTCGCGGTTGAACTCCCTAAGCAGGCTTTGCAAGGCCAGCGCACTCAAACCCTTGCCTTCGAGGTCGACGGCGCGGGCGCGACTTTCGAATTGTGGTACGCCTTCCTTCTCCCGAATCCGTTTCTTTGCGGCGTTGTCGTAAAGCCGGAGGTCAACCTTGCGCTGTGCCGCCGGTGCGTGGCAGGCTGGACACGAGACCGCCTCGAAATGCAGCCCGGCATTTGGCAGCCACTCCTCGTGGGCAAGCAATACACCCTCGTGGCAAGCCAGACAGGATTCTTTCAACTGGTTCTCGGTGGCCGCGGCAGTCACGTCGTGGGAGCGGTGGCAGTCAGGGCAGCCTAGGACATGGGCATCGTCTTCGTCGTCTTTGACTCGGATCTGGCTATGTACGCTGACGGCATAGGCCTCGAAGATCGCGTCATGACATTTGCTGCAAGGCGCCCCGGTTGCCGATTTATACGGGAGTTTTCCGCGCACCCTGTGCGTGGTGTGACAATCGGTGCAGACCGGGGCCTCCGTGTTTCCTTGACGCCGCACGGACGCATGAATGCCGGACTCATATTGAATGAATTCCTCATCGTGGCAGCGGAGGCATTTCCTGTCATTTTTTGACAGCGCACTTTCAGCCACTAAAAGCGCAAATTCGGCTTCCGAGAGTGTTTCCTCCTCCTCGGAAACCGTTTCGTCTTCCTTTGAGAGCGTATTGTCAGCGGCAAGGACGGGCATGCCCACAACGATGAACAACAGCAACGCTATCAGTTTCGTATATTTCATCACACCCGATCCACATGCCGCATTAGCGCCGGAACAACGCGTTGGCAGTGACCCATGCCAGCATTCCGAACCCGATGAAGGGGAACGTAACTACATAGGCCAGCCCGATGAAGGGCGCGACGATCAGCATCACGACGTGCTTCACGGGCCTGAAAGCCTTGCGTAGCACGTGGTTGTTCTTCAACGCCCTGACACCTAGCCAGGCCATCATTCCGAACCCGATGAAGGGGAACGCAATCACATAGGCCAGGCCAATGAAGGGTGAGGCGATGAACAGCGCAACGTTCTTTGCGAACAGTGCAAAGCTATTCATCTCCGGCTCAGCTACGGTTGCTGCTTTTTCTGCGGGCTGCACCGCGGTTGCTGCTTGTTCTTCCGGCTCTGCCACTGCATCTTTTTCGTGCAGCGCCTTTTTGGTGCTGTCCTCGATCATGTCCGGTGTCAACGGCTTGCGCAAAAAACCAGATACCCCAGCCGCCTCGGCCCGCATTTCATTGGCCTCTGTGCCATAACCGGTGACGATCACTACCGGCAGCCACGGTTGACTCGCCTTGATCCGTTCAGCGACTTCCAGGCCATTCATCCCGGGCATCTTGATATCTGCGAAAACCACGTCATAGTTCTCATCCTTGAGTTTGCGCAGCGCTTCTTCCCCATCAGCGGCAGTTATTACTGCGTAGCCCTTGCCCGACAGTACCCGGTCGAAACTCTTACCGATCACCGGATCGTCATCGACCACCAACACTCTAGGTAATGTTTTAGGTAAATTTTTCATGATGTTCTCCTTATCTAGCTTCAATATAATGCGAAAAAATCCCGGCTCCGTTCTGATTAACCCGCTCCCGGTGCAGTGTCCATTTCTTCTGCATCATGGCGTCGTTGGCGGCGTTAATCACATCATCCGGACCCACCGGTTTGGCCAGGTAATCACAGGCGCCTTGCCGCACCGCCTCC
>JAOTTU010000025.1 GCA_029864225.1 Gammaproteobacteria bacterium
TTGATGTGGCCGGCGATGATGAAGTGGCTGTTGCGGATACCGCCTCGAACGTAGTGCGGATGGCCAACCGGCGAGGCGCCGAGGGCTTTGTGGCCGTCAGTCCGGAGGCGCGCAGGCAGTTCTGGGCCGACCGGACCCGTACCGCGGCGATTGCCGCCCACACCAACGCCTTCAAGGTTAACGAGGACGTGGTGATCCCGCTGGACCGCCTGGCTGAATACAGCAACGGAATCGAGCGTATCAACATCGAATACTCGACGCGCAACAAGCTGACTATCGTTGAGTCGGTACTGGAATTCATATCCGGTGACCTCACGGAACTGCACCAGGACGGCGAATTTGCCGACAGCGAGGAAAACCGGGCCATCGTCGAGGCCAAGCAGGCTACCGCCTGTGAGTTATTGCAGGCGCGGCATGCGTTCTGGTCCGGACTGCTGGAACACCTGGATGCCCCGGCAGACGATTACCGGGACTGGCTGGATGCTGAGGTGCAGGCACACATACGTCCGGGTGACAAAATCCTCGACCTGCTGTTGCGGCGAGATTTGCGCATTTCCTGGCGCAAGGAGGCGGAACGCCCGTTAAAGGAGATATTCAGCGGGCATGAATGGGCCGGCTTGCTGGATAAACTAGATGCCCTGCATGCCGAAAAGCGCACCAGCCGCCTGTTCGCCGCCACCCACATGCATGCCGGTGACGGCAACGTGCACACCAACATCCCGGTAAATTCCTCTGACTACAAGATGCTGCATGAAGCGGACCAGATCGTTGAACGGGTGATGCAACTCGCCATCTCGCTGGGTGGTGTGATCTCCGGCGAACACGGTATCGGCCTGACCAAGTTCCGGTACCTCGAGCCCGAGACCATCGCTGCCTTTGAACGCTACAAGCGGGAGGTGGACCCGGGCGATTATTTCAACCGCGGCAAGCTGCAAACCGGGGCTGGCCTCGGCAATGCCTACACACCCTCCCTGCGCCTGGTCCAGCAGGAGGCACTGCTGCTGGAGGCCAGTGATCTGGGCGCGCTGAATGATGACATCCGCAATTGCCTGCGCTGTGGCAAGTGCAAGCCGGTATGCAACACCCATATCCCGCGTGCCAATCTGCTGTATTCCCCGCGTAACAAGGTCCTCGCCACCGGCCTGCTTATCGAGGCCTTCCTGTACGAGGAGCAGACCCGGCGCGGTGTTTCGTTGCGGCATTTTGACGAACTGAATGATGTCGCGGACCACTGTACGGTGTGTCACAAATGCCTCAACCCCTGCCCGGTGAATATCGACTTCGGGGATGTCTCTATACGCATGCGCAAGCTGCTGCGTGAGGGCGGGCACAAGCGTTACAGCCCGACCACCTGGGCTGCCATGACCTTCCTGAATAGCACCGATCCGGCGACCATCAAGCTGATGCGCAAGCTGATGATGGACTGGGGCTACAAGGGCCAGCGGCTGGCAACGCGCCTCGCCCGGCGCCTGCAGCGCACCCGGCATGATGACAATCTGCCGGCGGCGACCAACAGGGCGCCGACGCTGCGCTCCCAGCTGGTCCATTTTGTGAAGAAGCCGCTGCCGGCGCGGGTACCGCGCCAGCCAGTGCGTGCCGTGCTGGGCCTGGAGGACAGCCGCATGGTGCCGATCCTGCGGGACCCGCAAAAAGTAACGGAGACCTCGGATGCGGTGTTCTATTTTCCCGGCTGCGGGTCAGAGCGCCTGTTCAGCCAGGTGGGACTGGCGACCCTGGCCATGCTCTACGACTTCGGGGCCCAGACCGTGCTGCCGCCGGGTTACCTGTGCTGTGGCTATCCGCAAAAGTCCGGCGGTGATGCCGCCCGCAGTAACCGAATTACCACCGATAACCGGGTGCTGTTCCACCGGGTTGCCAACACCCTCAACTACCTCGACATCCGCACCGTGCTGGTGTCCTGCGGGACTTGCATGGACCAGCTGCTGGAATACCAGTTCGACAAGATATTTCCGGGTTGCCGCCTGCTGGATATCCACGAATACCTGCTGGAGCAGGGCGTGCGTCTCGAGGGCGGGGAGGGCGTGCAGTACCTTTACCATGATCCCTGCCATACACCGATGAAGACCCACAATCCGATAAAGGTGGCCTCGACCCTCATGGGGCAGCCGGTGCTGCTGTCGGACCGGTGTTGCGGGGAGGCCGGTACCTTTGCCGTGTCGCGTGCGGACATTGCCACCCAGTTGCGCTTTCGCAAGCAGCAGGAACTCAGTGACGGAATCGAGCAGTTGACGGGCAACCAGCGCGCCACTGATGGCAATGTGAAGCTGTTGACCTCCTGTCCATCGTGCCAGCAGGGGCTTGCCCGGTATGCCGATGACACCAGGCTGGAAACCGACTACATCGTGGTGGAACTGGCCAACAAGCTGCTGGGCGAGGACTGGGAGACGCGGTTTGTCAGCCACGCGCGGCATGGCGGTATCGAGCGGGTGCTGCTATGAAGCGGTAGAGAAACGTATGGAACAGTTGCGGAGTAGGGCAGGATGAGGGGTTATAAATCAAGTGGCTTTTTATTGAATTGATCCTCTCTCCCGGTTTTATCACGCCTTCGAGGCGTTTCTGCGAGGGACAGGGAGATTTATCAGCCGAAAGGCTGATCGATCAGTCTGTTAGCCGTAACGCGAAGCCACTGGCTTTAGCCGGTGGTGTATTCACTTACAGTGTTCTGTTTCCAGTTTCCTGAGCGTTTCGAGGTGTGACTTTTCGCTCAGGCGATTGGACTTATTGCTGTAAGCCTGGATAGTCTTGTGTTCGAATTCATCGATTTTGGCCCGGTACCGGCTACATTTCGCGATATTGAGCTGTTTGTCTTTCTCCGCATTGTGGCGCCGCATTATGGCTTGTTGTCTTGACAGTTCATGTTGTCTTGCCGTTTTCTTTCTTTGCCGGCGTTGAAAATCTTCCTGTGTTTTATTCGCCCGCATTCGGTGCAGCTGATTTTGTGGTGAATAGTAGTCACTGGCGGCTGACCCGGGCTCCGGAACATCTCGCTTGATGGTTTCTGTTATTATGGCGCCTGGAGGCGGGACGTCCCCGAAACTGATATTCCCGTCCTCATCGACCCACTTCTTTATCCCGCCGGAATGTAATGGCGTGGCCAGAAGTACCACTGCAATTGATGCCATTGCTAGTGTAGTATTCATGCGATCCCTCGTCTGATCGAGACTGATCTGATGGTTGACTTGCCGCTTTCCGGACAGGCCTGCCGCTGCGCCGTGTTGTTTGCGGCAGGCATTGCTAATGCAACAGGTGGAATAGCTTGCCCGGAGAGGGGTGGCGAGTCTGCAGGACATTACTGACAGCTTATGTCAGTCATGTTGCAGGTCAGATAGGCGAAAGCAATCTGGCATTAAGATTGTCGGGTCAGAACGCTACTTGCCTGGCCCGGTCTGCAAGTGTACTAACCAGGCAATAAAAAAGGCCCCGCTAGCGGGGCCTTTTGCCATGTGGTGTGATGGAGACTCAGCCGACCTCGCCAGGATAATCGGCAATGCCCGGGTTGTCCGCCACGCCGACCAGCTTGGGATGATTGATCTTGGGCAGCACCAGCACGTTGTCCTTGCCCTTGACCGCGAGGATGTAATCCCGCACCACGTCCCACATAAGGCGGCCTTTCGGTGCCCGGCCCACCGAGGCCCAGCCGGCGACCTTGTAGGTCTCTTCCGGATCGATCATGTGACCGTTGTCGAGGCGTGCATCCGTGAGGCGTTCATACAAGGGCTTGGACGGGTCGATGGTGTAGTCCATGCCGCCAACGCGCACCATGTCACCCCCGGACTGCAGGTAGGGATCGGGATCGAACAGGTTGTCGGCCACAGCCTCGAGGATGTTCATCAGATCCTTGCCTTTCATCTCCGATACATAGGTCTCGCCGTAGGTCATGGCGCACTGGGTCATGACGTCTTCCATGGTGATCCAGTCGCCTTTCAGGGTGCTGGTGCCCCAGCGCACACCGGCAGACATGGCGACATCGGCGCCGTACTCATGGCGCAGGGCATTGCACAGGATCTGGTCCCAGGTCCCCATGAAATTGCCGCGCCGGTACAGGGTACGGTCGGCGATGGCGAGTTTCTCACCAAGGATGTCCGCGTAGGTCTTGCCCACCCGGGCCGGATTGTAGAAGAACTCGCTGTTGCGGCTCTCAACGATCTTCTCGTCGTACTTCGTTTGCCGCATCTGGTCGATGTAGGCCTGCATTTCCTTGTCCGCCGGCAGCCAGTCCGAGATGATCGGAAGCATCTTGTAGTGCATGGCATTGATCTTGCCGTCGCCAATATCGAAGTCCATTACGCCCACGTACTTGCTGTTGGAACCCGCGTTGGTCACCAGGCAGGTATTGCCTTCGATGTTTTTCACCTCGACCGGCTTGGGAATACCGTCGTGGGTGTGACCGCCGAATACCGCGTTCAGGCCGGGGACGCGTTCCGCCATCTTGATGTCCACGTCCATGCCGTTGTGCGATAGCAGCACGACGGCGTCCGGTTTCTCGTCGGCACGAATCTCCTCAACCAGGGTGACCATGTCGTCTTCGCGCAGGCCGAAGGACCAGTCCGGGAAGAACTCCTGTGGGTTGGCATTGGCGGTACGCGGGAAGGCCTGGCCCACTACGCAGATGCGCGCACCGCCAATGTTCTTGATGACATAGGGCCGGAAGGCATGACCGGTGTCTTCATTGTAGAGGCCGCGGCCGTCATATTTCTCCACCATTTTGGTGTACTCGTCACCGAACAGGGCGTCCTCCTTGACCCGCACGTTCTGGCCGATGAAATCGCCCTTGAACAGGGCGACATTGCTGAGCACCTCATCCTCACGATAGGTAAACTCCCAGTGTCCAACCATGACATCCAGGCCAAGGATGTTAGAGGCCTCGACCATGTCGACGCCGCGGGTCCACAGCGAGGTGCCGGAGCCCTGCCACAGGTCACCGCCGTCAAGGGTCAGGGTATTCTCGCGGCCGCCGGCCTGTTTGCGCAAGCGATCAAGCAGCGTCTTCACGTGTGCATAGCCACCCGTGCGCCCGTACTTGCGCGCCGCATTCTCGAAGTCCAGGTAGGTATAGGCATAGGCCTCGGGCGTATTGGTACTCAGCCCCATCTCGTTCAAAAGGCCCTTGCCGACGACATGCGGCGGACGGCCATAGGCATCGCCCACGCCGAGGTTGACGTTCGGTTCACGAAAGTAAACCGGGTTGAGCTGGCCATGGACATCGGTGATGTGCAGGATTCGGGCGTTGCCCTTCATGGGCAGATCATAATATCCCGCTGATGGATCACTGCTGGCCGCGGGCCCAGTGGCCAGCGAAGGAGTCCCGTTGTCGGACTTGCTGCAGGCGATGAGTCCCGGGCCTGCGACGGCACTGGCACCCAGGATTTTCAGGAATTCTCTACGATCGAAAGGAGGCATAATCTCACCCGGTTTGTTTGCGTTTGAAAGAAACAAGCTGAATCATGGTATGCAGGCTTTGCATCTGTGGCAGATCATGGGCAGCCCCACCTGGGCCCTGTGTTGCCATCCCGATACAAGCGCCATGGAGCTGGTGATAATAAAACAACTGTATGAATATTGGAAATATTCTGTAAGTATATATTTAATTCACTACCCTGCTGATCCCTGGATCCAGTCTCCCTGCGGACAGCGGTTGGGGGAGTATGTAAAATCCGACCATGAATGTGACGTTCAGCGCTCCGGTTTTATTCCGGCTGCTGGTGCTGCTGGCCGGCCTGGTGCTGGTTCCCGGTGCCTGCGCCGACGTCGTCAAGCCCGCGCTGGTGGAAATCAGCGTCTACAGCAATGGCACCTACCGCATCGAGGTGCGTGCCAGTATCGAGGCCTTGCTCACGGGCATCAACGCCCGATACCAGAACACCCAGGACGCGCCCACGGCCGAGACCTACGACCAGCTGCGGGTGCTGCCGGCCAATGAACTGCAAGAGGCCTTCAAACCTTTTAATAAGATATTCACCCGGGAGGTCGGGCTCGCCTTCGACGGGCAGGCAGCGCCCCTGACTATCACCGGGGTCGATATCCCCGAGCCCGGCTACCCGAAGGTACCTCGGATCAGTGTGATTACACTGGAAGGCACAGTTGCTCGCTCCAGGGAGAGTGTGACCTGGTACTACCCGGAACGCTTTGGCGATAACGCAGTCCGCGTGCGCCAGGTGGACGAGGCCAACGAGAAGTGGCACTGGTCGGACTGGCAGTGGTTGCGCCAGGACAAGGCCAGCGAGCCCTTTTCGCTGACCGAGGTGTTTACCCGTCAGCCCATCACCGGCGTGATCTCCACCTACGTGGTGGCGGGTTTCGAGCATATCCTGCCCCGCGGGCTGGACCACATCCTGTTCATCCTTGGAATATTCCTGCTAAGCGTACGAATGCGACCGCTGCTGTGGCAGGTCACCATGTTCACGGTCGCGCATACCCTCACGCTGGGTCTTTCCATGAACGGCATCATCAACCTGCCGGATAATATCGTTGAACCATTGATTGCGCTGTCGATTGCCTACATCGGTGTCGAGAACATCATTGCCAGGGAGCTGCACAAGAGCCGACTGCTGATTGTCTTCGGGTTTGGGCTGCTGCACGGTATGGGTTTTGCCAGCGTATTGGCAGATTTCGGCATGCCCGATGACGCCTTTCTAACCGCGCTGATCAGCTTTAATGTTGGAGTTGAGTTCGGCCAGCTGGCGGTGATCTCCCTGGCCTTCCTGGCCGTCGGCCTGTGGTTTTCAAATCACCACTGGTACCGTCGGGTCATTATCGTCCCTGCCTCCATGGCGATCGCCCTGATCGGCCTCTCCTGGACCTATGACAGGGTTGTCATCTAGATCCTTTCCTTAAGCCAGTACCAGTTTTCAGTCGCCATTGGTGCGCTGGCTGTAGAAGTAGTTGGTGGCGTTCACAAAGCCTGCCACACTGCCGCAGTCGAAACGCCGGCCGTCAAACTGGTAGGCCAGCACCATGTTTTCCCGGGCCTGGGTCTGCAGGGCATCGGTGATCTGGAGTTCGCCGTTCTTGCCGGGCGGTGTGCGGCGCAGGATGTCGAAGATGTCCGGGGTCAGGATGTAACGTCCGATAATAGCGAGGTTGCTGGGCGCCTCATCTGCAGAGGGCTTCTCGACCATCGACGAGATCATGTAGATGTTTTCTTCCAGCTGGTTGCCGGCGATCACACCGTACTTATGTACTTCCTGCGGGCCCACCTCCTCGATGGCCAGGATGCTGCAACGGTATTTTTCATAGAGCCTGGCCATCTGGGACATGACACCGAGCTCGTTGCCCACGCACAGGTCATCCGCCAGGATCACCCCAAAGGGTTCATTGCCGATTAGGGTCTCACCCGTGAGGATGGCGTGTCCCAGGCCACGCATCTCGATCTGGCGGGTATAGGCGAAGGTGCATTCCATGATGATCTTGCGAATGCTTTCCAGGCGGTCTTCGCTGGGAGTCCCGCTGATCTGGTGCTCCAGTTCGTAACTGATATCGAAGTGGTCCTCAATGGCGCGCTTGCCGCGGCCGGTGATGATGGCGATGTTCTTCATGCCGGCATCCATGGCCTCCTCGACGCCGTATTGGATCAGCGGCTTGTCCAGTACCGGCAGGACCTCCTTGGGCATGGCCTTGGTGGCAGGGAGAAAGCGGGTGCCGTAACCGGCGGCGGGAAACAGGCATTTTCTGATCATGATGATCTCTTCCGGGTTTATATGCGTCGGTAAACGGGTATTGTACCCTGCTAGGAAACAACGCAGGACCTGTTCAGTCGCATTGGCCAGATAGTCAGCGGCACTGTGCGTTGCTTGCTCGAGTGATACCGGTCCCGGGCACAGGCTGAAGGCGGCGCTGATGCCGGCCGCCTGCGCGCCGCCTGATCCGGGACTCAGGCTGCCAGCCACGGCCAGGCAGGGGATGCCCAGGGTGCGGGCCTGGGCGGCGATCGCCGCCGGGGCCTTGCCGTGGCAGGTCTGCTCATCCAGCCGGCCTTCGGCGGTCAGTACCAGGTCCGTACCGGCCAGGGCCTGCTTCAGTTCAAGCAATTCCAGCACCTGCTCGGCACCCGGTGTCAACTCTGCCTGCAGAAAGGCGATGAGTCCTGCGCCCAGGCCGCCGGCCGCGCCGACGCCCGGGATAGTGCGTACATCCCGCCCGAGTGTGTGCTCAATGACGTCGGCCAGCTGCGCCAGTCCCGCTTCGAGTTGCCGCACCTGTTCCGGGTTGGCACCTTTCTGTGGTGCAAAGACCCGGGCGGCACCGTGCTCACCCAATAACGGGATATCGACGTCGCAGATCACCTGGATGTCCACCTGACTCAGCCGGGGGTCCAGCCCGTCGAGCCTGATCCCGGTGATCTGCCCGAGCGACGCCCCGTCTCCCGGCAATTCATTGCCGGCCTTGTCCAGGAAGCTGGCGCCCAGGGCGCGGGCCATGCCCGTGCCGCCGTCATGGGTGGCACTGCCGCCGATACCGAGGATGATTCGGCTGGCTCCCCGGTCCAGTGCAGCATGGATCAATTCGCCGACACCGAAGCTGGTGGCGGCGAGCGGGTCGTACTGTTCCGGGGTCAGCAGGGCGAGGCCCGCCGCAGTCGCCATCTCGATCACGGCAAGGTGCCGGGATGGGCTGTACAGGAAGCTGGCAGTGACCGCCGTGTTCAACGGGCCGGTGACCCTCTGGGACAGTCTATCGGCCTGCAGGACATCTTGCAGGACCTCCAGCAGTCCGTCGCCGCCGTCAGCTACCGGTACCAGGACAAGTTGTGCTGTGGGCGTTGCCCGGCGTACCCCGCTGGCCATGGCCTCGGCCGCCGCGCGCGCTGACAGGCTGCCTTTCAGGGCATTCGGGGCAATGACAATCTTCAAAGCGTGGTGTACCTCGTCTGTGTGCTGGTGTTGTTGATCAAGTGGTTGGATCCGCCGCCGGCAATATGATACAGAAACGCGAGCCCTTTCCGGGGGTGCTGCTGACATCCACCTGGCCATGATGCCGCTGCAGCGTTGCCTTGACCAGGGCCAGTCCCAGCCCGGCACCGCTTTGGCTGCTGTGTTCCCACAGCGAGCCGCGCTTGAACCGGTTGAACAGGGTGGGCAGTTCTTCCGCCGGGATACCGTGGCCCTGGTCCTCTACACAGCAACGGTATCCCTGCTGCTCTTCATGCAGCGTGATGGTGATGACGCCGTTTTCAGGGCTGTACTTGATAGCATTTGTCAGCAGGTTGGTGATGGTCCGCTCCAGCAGGTCGGCGTTTCCGTGGATCCAGGCCTCGTCGATCTCCGTCTCCATTTCCAGCCGCATTTTCCGGGCCTGAGCCATGCCCCAGACCTCTTCACGGGCGTTGTTGATGATGTCCGCCAGGTTGATCTCACTGAATACCAGCTCGTCATCACTTTCGGCGCGCGCCAGTTGCAGGAACTGTTCCGACAGATGAATCGCCCGGTTCGAGTAGTCCTCCATCCGGTTGAACAGCTCCTGCTGTTCCTGCGACACTCCCTTGGCGCGCGCCAGCTCCACCAGCGCCAGCAGGGAGACCATGGGGGAACGCAGGTCGTGGGAAAGAAAGCTCACGGCCTCGATGCGGCGCCGCTCACTGTTCTTCAGCTCGCTGATATTCGACAGGATGATGATCACGCCGGCAGGGCTGTCCGGCGTGATTGACACGGGGGTGATCTGCACCATTAAATCCAGGCCTGCCTGATTGCGCGTGTTCACCTGTGCCGGTGTTTTCTCGAGCAACACCTGTTTCAAATAACCGTTCCAGTCGATTGGGTCATGCGCTCCGAGTGAGCGGAGGGCGCGGGTCGCTTGTTGTCCCCTGATGCCGGGCTGGTCCTCGATACCCAGGAAACGCTGTGCCTTGTCATTCAGCAGCGTTACCACGCCGAATTCGTCGGTGACCAGGATGCCGTCGGCCATTTGCGCAATGCTGTCATCTATAAACTGGTACATCGAGCGCACCCGGTCGGTGGCCAGCTGAACCTGTTCGATACGTGTTTGTACCAGTTCGGATGAACTGTAGCTTACCGGCTCCTTCTGTGCCGTATAACGCTGGATCAGTCGCTCCAGCAGTGCCAGTTCATTCGCTGCCAGTGGTTCGTCCGACTGGAGTTGCATGGCAATAAGTAATTGCTTCTCGCCATCACTGAGGGCTGTCTGTATGTGATGGCCATTGCGTGTCCAGGTCCCCACGAGGGCCGGGACAGTGACAGACGAGGGACATTCCCCGTGTTGTGCGACAGGCCTGCCCTCGGGGTCCGAGATGCACCAGCCCCTGAGTCCAAGGATGTTCACCAGGGATTCCAGCGAGGCCTCCAGGGAGGTCTGCGTGGGGGTTTGCGGGATCAAGTCGTATTCAGTGAGCCGTTTCAGCTCCGTGCCGAGGAACTTCAGTGCATTCTCGAGGCGTCTCGAATTCCATAATGGAAAACTCAGGGCCAGGGCGAGCAGTGCCGCGGTCGGGGGCAGCCACTGGTGCATTATGGTCAGCATGGCGGTACTGGCAGCCAGGCACATCAGCATCAGTACACCGGTGATGGCCATGTTGGTATGTGGCAGAAAACGCTGGAAGAAAATAAAGGGCAGTATTGCAAACCATGCCGAAAACACGAGTTTCCATTGGAGATCGACCGGCCTGATAAGAATCCCTTGTTGCAGTGCATCGAGGATATTGGCATTGATCTCCACACCGGACATGGGCTCGTTCAGGCCGGACAGGGGTGTCGGCAGGTAATCGCCGAGACCCGCTGCAGTGGCGCCGATCAGGACGAACTTGTTATCAAAGGTGCCGGGCAGGTACTTCCCGTTCAGCACCTGCTGGTAGGAGATGCGCTTGAAATGTCCCGGTGGGCCGGCAAAGGGTATCAGGACCGGGTTCTCCCGGACCCAGCTATGCGGTGCGTCCGCGGCGCGGTAGTCGCTGGTTCCGATAACCGGCAGCCTGTTTGCCAGCTCCGGCCGGCCGGCCCTGAGCAGGGTCAGCGCCAGGGTCTCCCAGTGCGGTGACCCCAGTCCCTCGTTGAGGAAGACCTGGCGGGCAATGCCATCGCGATCAATCTCGATGTGGACATGCCCGAGCCCGGAGGCCGCCGCCGTCAGTGACGTGAGCGGCAGGGTCTCGATAAATTGACCGCCAAGACGTGACTGCTCAATGACGATAGGCATGATGACATTGCGGTTATTTTCCAGGGCATCGGCCAGTGCCGCATCGGAGAGCGGGTCCAGGGAATCGGGTTCGGCCAGGATAATGTCGAAGCCGATGGCCAGGGGTTGTTCGGCTGACAGGCTCTTCAGCAGTTTTGCGTGGACGCTTCGTGGCCAGGGCCAGCGCCCGATCGCGGAAAGGCTCTCTTCATCAACCGAAATAATGACAATATTATCAGGTGCCGGTCTGGCCCAGAACCGCAGCTGGGCGTCGTAGATGACCCGGTCCAGGCGCCAGAGCCAGTCCTGATGGATCAGCAGGACAGTCAGTAATGCCAGTAATAAAGGCAGTACCAGTCGATCGGCGCGGGCGTTCCCGCCCCTGAAGCGTTGCATCAGAACAGCAGGATTAGCGGGATCAGGAGCGACCAGAAACTGGTTGGCTGGACAGTGAGTTTCTGCGCCGGCCCGAACTCACCTTCATATCCGTCAGAGTCGATGGTCCTGGCGCGGAAATAGTAGGTCTCGGGTATCGGCCGTCGCATCGCCACGCGGGGTTCCCCGATAACCTTGTCCAGTGTGATCTGCTCGAATTCGGGATCCTCCGCCATCTGGAACTGGTATTGGACCTGCTCACCCGCCGATTGCCACTGGATTACCAGTTCATCCTTGCCCACCTCGGGCGCCTTGAAATCCGGGCTGGGCGGTATCGCACGGTATTCGAACTGGTGGATGTCGCTGTACGGGCCCTGTTCGCCGCTGGTGTCGATGGATGCGATGCGCCAGTAGTAGCGGCCGACCGCGAGCGGCTGGCCGGGACTGAAGCGTGCCGCGGTGCCCTGGATGTCATCGTGCAGCAGCGTCGCGAATTCCGGGTCGGAGGCAAGCTGGACGCGGTATTTCCTGGCGTCTTCCGGCTCCGACCAGGAAAGTGTGGGGCGTGCATCGCGCAGGGTGATGTTGTCCTTGGGTTCGACCAGGAAGGGCGGAAAGGGGCGTGCGTCCACGCTGAAGGCATAGTCACCGTTCCAGCCTTCCAGCTTGTCGTCGTCAACGGCACGCAGGCGCAGGAAATAATCACCGTCCGGCAGGTCATGCCACAGTCCCGAGGGTGCGGTTGTTTCCCGGTCTGCCAGCAGGGTGGAGAACTGCGAATGATCGGCGATCTGAAATCGGTAGCCCTGCGCCCCGTCAACGCCATTCCAGGCAAAGGCCAGCGGCAGGCGCTGAAAGACGTCCGGCATTCCGGATGCTTCCGGTGCCGGCAACAACTCCTTGGGTGGTGCAGTGGGCTTGCCTTTTTCCGCCACCACGCCATAGCCGGCAGGCACAAGCTGGGCGCCGATATCGCCGCTGACCTTGACCTTGCCTTCAATCACCTCGCTGCGCGAAACCGGCTGATCAGTTTCCGTACTCACCCGGAAATTTGTCCCGCGGACCGCGGCGACCGCGGCTGGGGTAATGATGTGATAACGGCTGCCTGGCCCTTGTGAGGGCTTGACACGGGTGTCGACCCGTCCCTGTTGCAGCCGCACACGTGTATCTACCATGCCGGTCCTGTGGTAGCTACTCAGCGTATCCATGATGACCTCGCTGTCAGACTGGATCAGCAGTTCGGAGTCATCGGCGAAGCGCAGGGTCACGTTACTGTCCGCCGCAGTGCGGATCCTGTCGCCAGTGCGTAATTCGTGGTCAATGGAAAGCGCATCGCTCTGTTCGCTGCCGGCGCGTACCAGCTCCGCGGTACCTGAGATCTGCAATACCCGGGCCGGTTCGGGCTGCACCTTCAGCCACGCAATGGGTACCTTGATCTTGCTGCCCGGGGGCATGTTGCGCGGCCGCTGGATGTCATTGATCTGCTGCAGGCGTTTCCAGTACCTGATATCCGTGAGGTATTCCTCGCTGAAGTCCCACAGGTTGTCACCGGGACGTACCGTATAGATCCACTCCTGTGCGTGCACTGTGCCTGCGGGCGCAAACAGCATCAGCATAAAAAGGCTGGCCACATAGGCGAGAGAGCATGCGGTAAAAATTCCCAGGTGTGTGTGTTTACGTGCAGCAGTCCGGGGAAGTGGCGGTTGAGACTTCATGGAACTCTCCTCGCAGCGGTTCATCTATTATGCGCGTCCAGAAGCATCCTGCCCGGTGGTTCCGTCTTTGGTATCGATATGTTCCAGTCGATAGCCGTGCTGATATACCGACGAGAGCCGCCAGCCAACTTCCGGCCCCAGTCCGAGTTTCTTGCGGATCCGGCTGATATGCGTGTCGACCGTCCGGGTCTGCAGGCCGCTATTCAAGCCCCAGATGTTCTCCAGCAGATAGCTGCGTGACAGCAACCGCCCGGTATGGCGGAACAGGAACAGGGCAAGGTCGTATTCTTTCTGGGTCAGTCCAATCGTCTCATTGTTGATTGACAGGCTGCGGCTTTGTACATCAAACAGGTAGGGCGCGACCTCCAGCACGTTGTCATTGGCGTCAGCGGGTGCCGATCGACGCAGCAGTGCATTCACCCTGGCGATCATTTCCTGAGGCTTGACCGGCTTTATCATGTAATCATCCGCACCGTGGGTAAGGGCGAATACTATATCCTGTTCGCTGTCCCTACTGGTTGTGAAGAGCACCGGTATTTGCCAGTCGATATTCTCTCTCAGCCAGTTGAGCAGATCCGGTCCGCTCGTGTCTGGCAGCATCCAGTCAAGTATGCACAAGTCGAAGGTGTGGCGCTTGGCATCATAGATAAAGGCCTTACCGTTTGGATAGTGGTAACAGTCGTGGCCGGCCTCTTTAAGCCACGACTGTAATAACTCGGCTTGTGCAGGATCGTCTTCTACCAGTGCAATCTGCACAATCTCATCTCCCATGCGAATAATAAATGTCACTCATTCTCTCAAATTATGAGTGATCAATCAAAAGGATAGCTGTTGTCCCCGACCAGTAAGCGGGGATGGTACCGGTTGTCCTCCAGGTCTGCCAAGCCGTGGCGTTGGTACGGTAAGCCGAACAGTTGATGGGAAAACAAAAGATTAACGCCGGGGCGTGGGATGGAACTGTCGAAAACCTTCACAGGCAGGCATTGGCAGTTCACAAAGTGGACACAATCTTGAGACACATTGTTACTCTTTGCAGGCGTTAACGGCGTGTAGGCAGTGCACGACTGTTAACGTCAGGGTTGTAGCCGACGGTGTGTCAGCACCCTGTAGCGGTGTGAATGTCAATAAAAAAGCCCGGCTTGTCCAAGCCGGGCTTTTAATGTTACTGCCTTGAGCGCGGCTACTTGCGGGAGCCCGGGCCGTTGGATTTCAGGCCATTACTCATGTAGCTGTGGAAATACTCAAGCGCACGGTACTCGGGGCTCTGTGCCTTGTAGGGCTTGGCGCGTACCTGCTTGTTGCAGCCCGTATAGCGGCGTTGCAGGGTGCCCATGCCGCCCCATTTGGAACGATAGACCGGCCAGTGGGTAGTTTGACCCAAACCCGGTCCGAGCAGGTCAGCACGTATCATGTTACCCGCGTTATGGATATGACAATCGGCGCAGGAGACGTTCATCTGGCCGCGCTTGGCAAAGTAGTTCTTCTTGCCACGCTCGTAGGCCGCTAGTGCACGCGGATCATCGGGGATCACGATGTTGATCGTTTCCCCGCGCGAGGTGAAGTGCATATAGGCCGAGATATCGGCGATGTCACCCGTCTTGTACTTGAGCGGCTTTTCACCATTGGCCTCGCGGCATCGGTTGATAGCCAGTTCCAGGGTGATGACTTCACCGGCATTGGTATCAAAGAACGGGTACCTGTGGGCAATGCCAATTCCGTTATTCTCAAAACAACTGGCATAGGTCTTGCCGTTCTTGAACGGGGTGTTGAAGAGCTCCTTGCCCTTATCGATGCTCAGTTCGTAGGGCGGGAATTCCTCCATTGATTCCCATTGCTCCCGGGAGGCGGCATCGATGGAGTATACACCATTGATGAAGTCATCCTTGGGGGTATTAGGGAAGCGCTTGTGGAAGAAAGACTGGAACTTCTCCAGATCTTCCTCCGGTGTCGCCTGTGCGGGCAGTGTGAATGCGCTCAGCAGGCCGAGCGCCAGTGCTGCAGTCAGGAGTTTATTCATTGAGTCATTCTCCTCCAGGTCGTTGTGACGGGAATGTCCTAGGTCTGGATGTCGGTTATTTGATGCTTTCTTCGGCGCTGTCGCTGTTGCCTTTGTTGTCGACCCAGCTCAGCTTGACGGTGTCACCGACATTGCCTCCGCTGAAGCGGAAGGACAGGTAGGGGTTCTTCGAGATGGCCGCACCCCAATGGGCCGTCATAACGGCATTGCCATTGTGTTCACACACGACTTCCTGGATGAAATGGGCAGGAATCTTCTCGCCTGTCTTCTTGTCCTTGCGAGTGCCGGTTTCCATCGGGTGACTGATCAGGGCCTTGATCGTGGTTACGCCATCTGTGGCCGCTGCGCGCATTTTGATTGACATGGTAAATCCTCTCTATGCTAAATCTTGAATTATGTTCACATCTGGACCGGGCTGGTTAGCCGCCGCAACCACCGATGGTGACCTTGACTTCTTTGCCGGTGCTGTAAAGTTTGCCACCCGCCTTGACCACGGCGATGACACTGGCAGTCTTACCCATCTTGATGCGGGTGGACACATAACCCTCCGTGCCGGCGCCAAGCACAAAGGATGCGGCAAGTGGCTGGGCGTTCTTTTCAGCGATCACGCTGATGGACTCTGCACCACTGATATCGGTCGTGATGGTGATTGGAACGACAGCGCCGTTCTCCGCGATATCCGGTGCCTTGATCTTTATCTGCTCGCTGCCAGCCAGGCTACTGCTGCCGAACAGGCCCTTGACGGCATCGTCGACGTTGGTGGCCTCGAAGGCGGCCTTCGGCCATGCGGCCAGTACCATGCGGGGGGTGAGGAGGCCGGCACTGATTGCCATGCCTACGGCTCCGGTTGCAACAGAGCCCTTTAAAAAAGTTCTACGTTTCATGCTGGTCACGGGTGTTTCTCCTGATAAATTGACTGTGGTAGATCCTGAAATGATCTTTACAGGGTGTAGACATACTCAGTGATGTTGTCAATTTCTTCCTCGCTGAGCAGCTGGTGCCGGCCAAAGGGAGGCATGATGGTGTTGGGGTTGCGTATGCTGGCATCCCAGATTTGTTCGCGTAGCTTTGCCTTGTCCGGGTAACGCAGTTTCATGCTGACTATTGGCGGTGCAATATTGCCGGGCAATGCACCGTCATCCATTGCATGACAGGCAAGACAGTTGCCTTTCTTGCGGTCAAATGCAACCGCTTTCCCTTTTTCAATTACTGTGGCTGCCATTTCTTCAGCGAGCGCCGGTGAAAGATTGGCGAAGGCTGCTATTCCGCTCAAGGCAGCAATAATCATTACCTTCCTGGACATGCTTTGGGCAGTGTGCCGCATCTTTATATCTCCTCAGTTACCTGTTGCCTGTTCTTGTTGCTGATCAGCGGACTGCTCAGAATCCACGCGTGATTGACATCTCGTGATTGTACTGGATAACTGCCGCCTCGGCCTGGAACTTGGCCTTGTTGGCCAGCTTGACAGCGGTGGCCGTGTCACCTTTATCGGCAGCTGCCTGAGCCTGCTTCAGAAAGTCCTCGGTATCCCTCCAGATCCAGTCATTGGCCTTGGCCTTCTTGATCGCTGCACCTGCGGCTATAATGGCTGCAGTTGCTTCCGGGCTTGCCATCGTAGCGGATTCCTTCGCTTGCCGGGCAGCACAGCCGATGCTCAGTGCTGAGGAGAGTAGTGCAACAGTCAATAGCTTGACAGGAAGACGTATCTTCATCGATTCAACTCCGGTTGGTTTTTAGTGGCTTGGGGTGACTAACAAATCTTTTTTATGGGAATGCTTACAGGGATGCTGCCAAACCTATCACTCGTGGTTCTTTAGTGTCAATACATAGATGACGCAGGAAGGGGTATATTTATTTCATCTTATTTTCATCTTCTAATAGTGTCTGCAGCTCTTTTGTTCTGGCCTGGATTCGGGCGCTCTCGTAAACACTGATATCAGGCACGCTGGCCGCCAGTTTCAATTGCTCGATGGCCTCGCGCGTATAACCATTCAGATGGTAATAGCGCGACATGGCCGTGTGGGTCTGGACATCACGCCCGCTATCGCCGGCTGCCTGCGCCAACAGTTGATATATCTGTGGATTATTATATTCTTCATTACTAAAACTCTTAAGTATGGCATAGGCCGTTTCTGCCTGGCCCGTGACCAGCAGGGTTCTGGCATAGGG